>CAMOKN010000027.1 GCA_946617595.1 uncultured Clostridia bacterium | reverse complement strand
GTCATCTTGCACAGAAATTCCTTGACTTGCGCCAGCAAGCCTGCGTCATTTCTGTACAATCTGACGAAAAGTCTGACGGCGCAATTCACGTACAATCTTTGTGCGGTATAGCCTTAATGCAAATGTTTTTTGTTATAAAAGCAGATACTTGTGAACAATACATATAGCTTTTCTTCACCCGGAGATCATATACCGGGACACGGAATGAGGGTGACGTGGATTTCCATGCGGAAACCACTATTCCCCGCGAGTCGGTCACTGTGAAGCTGCTTTGTGAAATAGTCAGAGCGGATAAGTCAGATACGCGGAAGAAAGCTGTGTTTCTGCCGGAACCGGAAATCACGTTAATTATATGCAGCGGACTTCAATGCAGGTCTGTTCTTTTTAATGGCGCACCTTTCCGAAGGCGGCGCTTATTTTTTATTGAATGATAGTCATGGTGAACGCCTGACGCAGTATATGGAGAGAAATATGATAAGTATCGTAATGTCACCGCTCAGCGAAAACGCGGGAATCCGCGCAAAAGAGCACTGGGACAGCATAGCAAAGCCTCTCGGGAGCCTCGGACTGCTGGAGGACGCCGTGATAAAGACCGCAAAGATAAAGCGCACAGAAAATGTGCATATCTCAAAGCGCTGCGCAGTTGTGATGTGTGCGGATAACGGAGTGGTCTGCGAGGGAGTTACCCAGTCGGAAAGCTGTGTTACCGCAATGTGCGCCGACGAGATAGCACGAGGCTGTTCGAGTGTGAACATCATCGCGGAAAGCGTGAACGCGGACGTGCTTGCAGTGGATATCGGAGTTGCCGGAAAAACCTGTGCGCTTGACAGAAAGACAGCTGCCGGGACCAAAAATATTGCCGAAGGAGCTGCAATGTCGCGTGAAGAAGCAGAGCGCTCCATAATGACCGGCATCGAAATAATGCGTGAACAGAAGCGTGCCGGAACAGATATAGTTGTTACCGGCGAAATGGGGATAGGAAATACCACAACTTCCGCAGCGATAACTTCGGTACTGCTTGGAATCCCTCCGTGCGAGGTGACGGGTCGGGGCGCAGGACTTGATGACACAAGGCTTGCCAAAAAGATAAGGGTCGTTGAGCGTGCGATCGAAGTCAACAAGCCTGATCCGGACGATGCACTCGATGTCCTTTCAAAAGTCGGCGGGTTCGATATCGCCGGAATGGCAGGACTGTTCATAGGCGGCGCGGAAAACGGCATACCTGTCGTTATCGACGGGGCAATATCGGCTGCGGCTGCTCTTGTGGCTGAGAGGCTCGTTCCGGGCTGTACAGACTATATGCTTGCAAGTCACGTTTCTGCTGAACCTGTCGGAAAGCTGCTGCTTGACGCTCTTGGGCTGAAACCTCTGATCACTGCGGAAATGCGGCTCGGTGAGGGAACGGGAGGTCTGCTGCTGCTGCCGCTGCTTGACTGCGCACTGAGCGTTTATCATAATGCACACACGTTCGAGGGAATGGGACTTGAGAGGTACAGAAAGCTGTGATGACACTTATAACAGGCGGCGCGAAATGCGGAAAATCAATCCTTGCGGAGAAGCTGCTGGACAAGTTCGGAAAAAAGAAATACTACATTGCCACAATGCAGCCATTCGGCGAAGAAGCGTTTGCTGCAATAGACCGTCACCGTAAAATACGAGCCGGAAAAGGTTTTGAAACGATAGAAAAATATACCGGGCTGCACGAGATCAGACTGCCTGAAAACTGCGCCGTATTGCTCGAATGTATGGCGAATCTCTGTGCAAACGAAATGTTTTCCGACAGCCGGATAAGCGACCCGGAGGAGCGTATTCTGAAAGGTATCGGACATCTTTGCACGCTTGCGAAAGAGATCGTTATAGTAACTAATAACGTAGGCTCGGACGGCGTTGATTACGGCGCAGAGACAAACAGCTATATCCGCGCGCTCGGCAGGATAAACACCCGGCTTGCTGAAACGGCAGACTGCGTTGTGGAGTGCGTTTACGGGATACCGGTGGTACTGAAAGGCAGGCTGATTTTATGATAATGATAACGGGCGGTTCGTTCAACGGAAAGACGGATCTCGCAAAAAATCTGTTCTCACTGAAAGACGAAGAAATCATCGACTGCGGCAGCTGTGACCTTGATGCAATACCGGGAGCAAAATGTGTCCGGAATTATGAACTTGCGGTAAAACGACTTTTTGAGCGCGGCGAAGATCCTCTGGTCTTTACTGAACGGCTGAAATGTGATATAATAATTATGAACGAGATCGGAAGCGGGATAATCCCGCTTGAAAAGAGCGAACGTGACTGGCGTGAAATGACAGGACGCGCGGGGTGTATAATTGCCTCACGCGCCTTGACGGTTTACCGCGTGTGCTGCGGTATCGCGGAGATCATAAAAGGAGAAAAGATTTGACTGTTTATCTGATCCGGCACGGAAAAATCCGTGGCAATGTCGAAAAACGTTTTATCGGCAGTACCGACGAGCCGCTGTGTGAGACGGGTATCGCTGAGCTTAAAGCTTTTGAATATCCCGATTGTGACAGGGTCGTTTCAAGCCCTATGCTGCGCTGCATACAGACAGCAGGCATCATATTTCCCGACAAAACGCCGGAAGTGTATGACGAACTGAGGGAATGTGATTTCGGCATTTTCGAGGGAAAGTGCCATGCCGAGCTTGACGGTGATCCGGTTTATATGAAGTGGATAGCGAACAACGGAATGACAGCTCCTCCGGGCGGCGAAGATGTTGACGGGTTCCGTGAGCGGTGTGTGCGCGGATTTCTGCGCGCGGTGCGTGAAAACGGAGACTGCGGCACTCTTGCTGTTATCGCGCACGGTGGGACGATAATGTCGATAATGGAGCGGCTTGCGGTTCCGCACAAGGAATTTTACGAATACATCACTGAGAACGGCCGCGGCTACAAGACCGTTTTTGACGGCGAAAAATTAGAGATCAAGGGCAGTATATGAGATACATCATACCATTTCTGCCGCTTGTCATTGGCTTTCTGCTCGATGCGCTGATAGGCGACCCGTACAGTCTGCCGCACCCGATACGACTCATCGGAAAGCTGATATCCTCACTTGAAAAATACGTCCGTGCGCATTTCCGCGATCTGCGCACAGGCGGTGTATTTCTTGCGCTTATTGTGATAATACTGTCCGGCGGTATGTCCGCTGGACTGCTTTTTATTTGCTATCGCCTGAATGTCTGGCTTGGGATCACTGCCGAGAGCATACTGTGCTATTATATGCTGGCTGCAAGGTGCCTGCGTGACGAGAGCATGAAGGTGTACCGCGCGGTAAAGGAAGACGATACCGAAAAGGCACGGAAAGCCGTGTCCATGATCGTCGGACGGGATACCGCAGTCCTTGACCGTGACGGGATAATCCGTGCCGCAGTGGAGACTGTTGCGGAGAACACCTCCGACGGTGTTACGGCGCCGATAATGTATATGGCTATTTTCGGCGCAGTCGGCGGTGTGGTTTATAAGTCTGTGAACACCATGGATTCAATGATCGGCTACAAAAATGATAAATATCGGGATATCGGGCGGTTTGCGGCAAGGCTCGACGATGTGCTAAACTTTATCCCCTCACGGCTGTCCGCACTGTTAATGATACTGTCCGCAGGTCTTTCCGGTTTGGACGCGAAGAACGCGCTCAGGATATGGCGGCGTGACAGGCGGAAACACGAAAGCCCCAATTCCGCACAGACAGAATCGGCGTGCGCCGGGGCGCTCGGAGTACGGCTTGCAGGCGATGCGTACTATTTCGGTGAACTTCATAGAAAACCGTATATCGGAGATGATACTAGACCGATAGAAAACGAGGATATACGCCGTGCAAACAGGCTGATGTACATTACATCTGTGATGTGTCTTGCAGTATTTGCGGCTGTCAGGGTGATTATTTACGGGGTGATATTATGAGAAGAACAGGTGAACACCTTCATGGCGGATATATTTACGGTACGCCTGTAAGATATGATTTCTCGGCGAATCTTAATCCGCTCGGAATGCCGGAAAGCGTCAGAAAAGCAGCAAAAGATGCAATTGACAGAAGCGGCTGCTATCCCGACCCGTTCTGCGGAGCGCTTACCGACAGGCTCAGAGAACTGTGGGGAGTCCGCAGTGATATGATAGTGACCGGTAACGGTGCGGACGACCTCATCTACCGCATAGTATATGCGCTAAAACCGAAGCGCGCGGTCATCATTACCCCGACTTTCACGGAATATGCCGCCGCACTTGAAAAAATTGACTGTGAGATATGCGAACATAGTTTAAGCGAAGAGAACGGATTCCTTCTTGACGATACAGTCCTCGATAAGCTGACAGATGACACGGATATGCTGTTCTTATGCAGTCCTAATAATCCAACGGGGCGTCTTGTTGACCCCTGTCTGCTTAATCGTATAGTGAAAGCCTGCGAACGGGGGATATATCTTGTTCTTGACGAGTGTTTCATTGAGCTTGCGGAAAACGGAGATTCATGCAGCCTGAATACAGCGGATCTCAATTACTGTACGATCATTCTCCGTGCGTTCACAAAGACTTATGCAATGGCAGGTCTGCGTCTCGGCTACGCTGTCTTCGGAAGCAGTGATGCCGCTCTGTCGGTGCAGCTTGCCGGTCAGCACTGGAGCGTTTCGGTACCTGCGCAGGCAGCGGGACTTGCCGCACTCGATGAACGGGAGTACGTTGAAACTGCGCGAAAAATGATAATCCGCGAGCGAGAGTACCTTTCTGATGGATTCAAAGCCCTCGGATTTACGGTATTCCCCTCAGATGCAAACTTCATACTTTGCAGTGCAGATACTGAGGATAAGGCGCAGAGACTTGAAAACGGGCTGCTGGGGCAGGGAATAGCTATCCGTAACTGCTGGAATTTTTCCGGACTCGGAGAACGATATTTTCGTATCGCAGTAAGACCTCATAACGAGAATGAAGCTCTCATCTGCGCGGCGGAAAGGTGTGTTGAGAGTTGGACGGAATTATAATGAACTGTCATTTACGCTGAAACGGAATAAAATCCATAGTGTTTTCTGCATAATCGGATAAAATATTCATAAGCCGCTTTAACTCGCATCTCATGCGATAATTAATGTCTGCTCATCAGCCAACAAATGGCTTCATAGCGCAGCTTGAAGCCATTTGTTGGCTGCAAAAGTGCAAGGAAAATTTTTATATTTTAGGATTCTCCTTGCACTTTTGTTCGTCCGAAGGACGAAATGAGC
>CAMOKN010000026.1 GCA_946617595.1 uncultured Clostridia bacterium | reverse complement strand
TTAAAAATTTTTATCATTTTTAAACTCTTTTTTGTAAATTTTAAGTACAGTAAAGGCGGTTTGTCGGGACGGTTGCGGCACAGCGCCGTCAAGGGCACGAAAAAAGCGTTCCGATACAGCGGAACGCTTTTTGTTGATATTCTTTTGGATAATAAAAAATTATCTCTTCGAGAACGGCGGTGCACGACGTGCTTTCTTCAAGCCGTACTTCTTTCTTTCCTTCATTCTCGGATCTCTTGTAAGGAAGCCTGCCTTCTTGAGTATCGGACGGAGTTCGTCGCTGTACTGGAGAAGAGCTCTTGAAAGACCGTGACGGATAGCGCCTGCCTGACCTGTAACACCGCCGCCTGCAACTGTGCAGATTATATCAAACTTTTCAGTAGCGCCTACAAGATTGAGGGGCTGACGAACGATGAGTTTCAGGGTATCAAGTCCGAAATAATCGTCGATATCTCTGTTATTGATTGTAATGGAACCGCTGCCGGGATAAACACGAACACGTGCTACCGAGTGCTTTCTTCTGCCTGTTCCGTAGTAATAGGGCTTAGAATCGTACATTTATGTTCCCCTCCTTAAAATTCAAATACTTCGGGCTTCTGAGCCTGATTTTTATGCTCAGCGCCTGCGTACAGACGAAGTCTTGTAAGAGCCTTGCGTCCGAGTGTTGTGTTGGGGAGCATACCGTTTACAGCGAGCTCCATAGCCTTCTCGGGTCTTGTAGCCATCAGCTTTTCATACTGAATGGATTTGAGGTGACCGATATAGCCTGTATGCCATCTGTAATATTTCTTCTGAAGCTTGTTTCCTGTTAAAACAGCCTTTGCGCAGTTTATGATGATAACGTGATCGCCGCAGTCGCAGTGAGGTGCGAAGGTAGGCTTGTTTTTACCTCTGAGCATTGTAGCTGCCTGAGCTGCAACACGTCCGAGGGGCTTGCCTGCTGCGTCGAGAATATACCACTTGCGCTCTACATTTTCTGCCTTGGGCATATAAGTTGACATTTTTATTCCCTCCTGAATTTTTTCGTGAACAAGAGCTATTATAGCCGTTTTGGCAGCCTTTGTCAATAGTTTTTGCAAACTTTTTTAAAATATATCCCCGTTTCTCTCTTTTTTTCTTTGTTTCTCTTGATTTCTCTTTATTTCTCGTGTGCTGTTTCAGTCTGCCAAAAAAGTATTTGCATGAACTGTAAAGAGACTTTTCAAGTTCCGCGGAGCGCCAGCGGGTGCAGGTTGCTGTATGATGAAGCGATAGATTGCCCAAGAGCTCGCAGGACGCGCGCATATAAGGCAATCAAAGCGGGAGCCCTGCCGGGGACGGGGCGGAGTCCCCGGCAGGGCAAATTCTCAGGCGCTAGCGACTTATCTGATAACCAATCTGTCGTTTTCAGCATCTACATTTATCGTATCTCCCGGTGCGAGCTGGTCTGATATTACAGCTCTTGCTATAAGCGTCTCCAGATGATGCTGAATGAAGCGTTTGAGCGGACGTGCTCCGTAAACCGGATCATATCCGTTGTCCACTATGAACGCCTTGGCTTCCGGAGTAAGGACAAGCTTCAGCTGTTTATCTTCAAGCCGCTTGCCCAGAGAGTTTACCATAAGATCGACTATGCTTCCGATCTCCGTTTTTGTGAGCGGCTTGTAGTAAACTATCTCGTCGAGACGATTGAGAAATTCAGGCCTGAAAGACTGTTTGAGCAGCTGATCCACCTGTTTGCGTGCGTCCTCCGAGATCTCGCCGCTGTCGGTGATGCCGTCAAGGATATACGGCGAACCTAAATTGGACGTAAGAATTATGATCGTGTTCTTGAAATCCACTGTCCTGCCCTGGCTGTCGGTGATCCTTCCGTCGTCGAGGACTTGCAGCAGTATGTTGAACACATCGGGGTGCGCTTTTTCTATCTCATCGAACAGCACCACAGCATACGGCTTTCTGCGGACTGCTTCTGTAAGCTGTCCGCCCTCGTCATATCCGACATATCCGGGAGGCGCTCCGATAAGGCGTGATACGCTGAATTTCTCCATATATTCGCTCATATCAATGCGCACGATGCCGTTTTCGTCATCGAAAAGAGCTTCCGACAGAGCCTTTGCAAGCTCGGTCTTTCCGACTCCGGTAGGTCCCAGAAACAGGAACGAACCGAGCGGTCTGTTCGGATCCTGTATTCCTGCGCGTGAACGTATTATTGCCTCGCTTACTTTCTGCACCGCTTCGTCCTGCCCGATAACGCGCTTGTGGAGTATTCCCTCCATATTCAGCAGCTTTTCACGTTCTCCCTCCATGAGTTTTGCAACAGGTATTCCCGTCCAGCGGCAGATTATTCGTGCGATCTCTTCTTCGGTAACAGCATCACGCAGCAGTGTCGTGCTCTTTCCGGCACCGTTCTTTTCGGCTTCTTCCAGCTGTTTGCGAAGCTCAGGCAGCTTTCCGTACTGCAATTCTGCCGCCTTGTTAAGATCATATTCGCGCTGCGCTTTCTCCATTTCGGCGGTAGCCTGCTCTATTGCCTTGCGGATATCCTGCACCTTGTTGATCGAGTTCTTCTCGTTTTCCCACTTTGCCTTCATCTCCTTGAACTTTTCACGCATCTCGGAAAGCTCTTTCTGTATCTCGGCAAGATGCTCCGCGGAAAGTTTGTCACTCTCCTTTTTCAGTGCAGCTTCTTCTATCTCGCTCTGCATGATCTTTCTCGAAAGCTCGTCAAGCTCTGAGGGCATGGATTCCATTTCCGTCTTTATAAGCGCACAGGCTTCATCGACAAGATCTATTGCCTTGTCTGGCAGGAACCTGTCTGATATATAGCGGTTGGACAGAGTTGCCGCAGCTATCAGGGCGTTATCGTGTATTTTCACGCCGTGGAACACCTCATACCGCTCTTTCAGTCCTCTGAGTATCGAGATCGTATCTTCGACGGTCGGTTCTCCGACAATTACCGGCTGGAAACGTCTTTCGAGAGCCGCGTCCTTTTCGATATACTGTCTGTACTCGTTCAGTGTGGTTGCGCCTATGCAGTGCAGCTCACCTCTTGCAAGCATCGGCTTCAGGATATTTCCTGCGTCCATAGCGCCGTCAGTCTTTCCGGCTCCGACGATAAGGTGCAGCTCATCTATGAAAAGTATTATTCTTCCGTCGGACTTTTTGATCTCCTGCAATACCGATTTGAGTCTTTCCTCAAATTCTCCTCTGTATTTTGCACCTGCGACGAGGGCTCCCATATCAAGCGAGAATATGCTTCTGTCTTTCAGACCTGTGGGAACATCACCCCTGACTATACGCTGTGCGAGTCCTTCTGCGATGGCGGTCTTGCCGACACCCGGCTCACCTATAAGCACCGGGTTGTTCTTGCTTTTTCTGGATAGTATTCGGATAACGTTACGGATCTCGGAATCACGTCCGATCACGGGATCGAGCTTATTCTGTTTTGCAAGCTCCACGAGATCCTGACCGTACTTTTTAAGCACATCATAGGTGTCTTCAGGGTTATCGCTGGTGACTCTTGTATTTCCTCTTACTGTCTTCAGCGCATCGAGGAATTTATTTTTCGTTATACCGAAGGTGTTCAGAATATCTCTGGTTTTGTCCTTTCCTTTTTCGATCAGACCGATGAACAGGTGTTCTACGGAGATATACTCATCGCCCATGTGTTTTGCGGTCGCTTCTGCTTCATTAAGAGCCTTGTCGGTATCCTGTGTGATATAGACCTCATCGGGTCTTCTGCCGCTTCCGGTGACTTTCGGCAGCTGCGAGACGCATCGTTCTGCCTGATCTCTTACGGCTGAGGCATCTATACCCATTTTTACGATCAGTCCGGGTATCAGTCCGTCCTCATTTGAAAGCAGTGCCAGCAGCAGGTGCAGCTGATCTATCTGCTGATTTGAATTGGAGATCGCGATGCTCTGCGCCTCCTGGATCACTTCGAGTGATTTCTGTGTGAACTTATTTGTATTCATAACATTTCCCCCTTTTTTATCAGATTATCGTCATTCCGTCATTCAGATATTCTTCGTATCGTCTGCATACGAGGGCATCGGCTTTTGCGCGGTCGCCGAGGTTTGCAAAATACAGCTTCATTAATTCGTCGAACATTTTCACATATTCGGAAAGAGCCTGTGCTATCTCGCTGTCAGAAAGCTTATGCTTGTCATGCGGCAGGCAGAAAGTTCTTGTGAACTTATCCCCGTCGAAAACGTATGAGATACCGTCCGGAAAGTGTGTTATTATATATTTCTTTTCCAGCGATATCCACAGATGAAGGAACTCCGCAAAATCGGATCTGAGCGATTCGGATTGTGTTCTGAACGAAACTTTCAGCTTTCCGAGAGAATTTTCAAATCCTCTGTACAGCTCGATACTGTATCGTATCACGGGCTTATATCTGTATTGAAGTGCCGAGCGTATTGATAGTGCGTTATCCGACGGTCTTGGCATTATTCTGAACACGCTGTCGTCCATCAGTTGTTCTACAGCCGAGAAAATATCGTTCATACGTTTTTCGGGAGTTACATACGATACTGCCTCAGCGAGGACGCTGTTTATGAATGCTGACCGGCTCATTCCGGCGCGGTATGCGGCGTGATCGACTGCTTCAACGACCTCATCGGACAGCACGAGGCTGTAAACGCTTTTATTCATCGGCTCACCTTCTTTCACAATTACATTGTAGCACACATTTAATAATTTGTCAATAGGATTATATAATTTTTATTGCGAATTAATAAATTTATTGTTGGATCAGTGCTTTTTATGGAGGGGAGACGTTCTTTTTCGCCCGCGAAAAGTGAAGTTTTCCTTTTGATGATCTCTGCCGGCGTTGGCGACTTACTTTTGCCAACAGTGGCAAAAGTAAGCAAAAACACCGCTCCCTCGGAGCTTTCGGAGCAGCTCCGCGGAGTACGGCGCTAATTAACAGTACAGGCTGGAGCTCTCCTCAGAGCTCCTCGGGAGTCTGCCGAAATTCAATTGCATCTGCTCCTGTTAATGGTGAATATTAAGCGGAAGTGCTGTTCCTGCTCTCATCAGAGGGGAGAGTAACTTTTCCGGGGCTGCGTTCCGCAGCCCCGATCTCCCAGGGGGCTTTCCGGTCGCCCCCTTTAACCCCTTCGGGTCTTCGGGGCTTACCGCCCCTCCGTATTCCCACAGTAACACTTTTTTTTGAAATGAATAGAATGAAGAAGCAAATATCTCAGAAAGGTGGAAATAATATGAGACGGAGAAAGAAGCCGAACTGCATACTATGCATCTTGTCTGTGCTCCTGATAGCAGGCGGCGCAGTATGGCTGTGTTTTCTGTCGTACAGATTCCTGCTCATCTTTCTGGCGATACTGCTGATCGCGGCAGGATTGCTGCTGAAAAATAACTGCAAATAACGGAGGGATAGTATGAAAGTAGTAGTAATGAGAAGTCCGAAGCATCTTGCATGGATATTCAGACTGCTGTTCGGAGTGAAGAGAAGTGCATAGATACATAAAAACAGCGTACATCTTACGATATACGCTGTTTATCTTTAGAAAATGCTGTCTGCATTACGCTATGTGAGTCATTGATCGTTTATGCGCTTTTATCTCCAGCTTACGCTGTTGTCACCTACGGTGAGGACGTAAACATAGCAGAACTGAGCGCCCCATGCGCAGGCATCTGCGTAATGTTCATCGGTTATGCCCATATATGCATCGGCGAGAACACCGGCATTTTTAAGATCTCCGGTATCAGAGGCGACTGCATAGCCGTAAACATGAGTGCCGTCCTTTGATACGATATATACTTCCGACCCGAACGGGATAACATCAGGATCGACTCCGATAGAACCGACAACAAGCGGTCTGCCGCTGTAAGTTCCGCTGCCGGCACGAGCAGTGTAGGCCGTTACTTTTCCTTCCAGCACAAAGGCATAATCTGTCGGGATACCGTTCTCAAGTGTGAAACTGCCCTCTCTTTTGCTTATCGGGTCGTTTAATGCTGTTCCTCTCGCTATTACCTCATTTATCGGCTGGGTGATCTTTGTGTCTGCAACTTCAGATGACAGCTTGATCCCGTTTACATATTTATCGCGGATAGTTATTGTAATGTTTCCGTCAACACCCTCGGTAACTACATCAGTGTCGCCGATCTTCATGAGCGGGGAATCCTCGTATTCTGTCTCATAAGCGATATTCTCCGATTTTTCGCGAGTGACATATTCCACACGGGTTATCTGTATCATCATATTTTCGCGTACAATTTCATCAAGCGGAACATTCACTTCGTCTGTACTGCTCAGTGAGTAGTTCTCACGGACAAGAAGCTCGCCGACCGTTATCCCTGCCGCAAGATATGTTTTTTCCTCGCCGTCGGCAATTATATTTACCGGAAATCCACGTTCTATCGTTACTTCGCAGTTTCCGGTTATTCTTGAATCCCCGGACGGATATACCGCATCGGTTTTATCAAGATGTATCTTCTCTCTCCTGAGCATGGTGTTTACAGTTTCACCAGCCACGGCTCTGACGTTTTTTTCAATGCCGTCTGCATTAACCGTAACATACGGTGACCTTTCAACAGTAAGCTCAAATTCGCCGTTGTCATTGACTCCGACGTATGTTATCTTGTCATACGGGTGCATTTTTGCGCGCTGCTCAGTGACAAAATCGTCCGCGTTCTGAGCGTGTGTGGTGATCTGTTTTACAGTCCCATTGTCACATATATAGGCAGTATAACCGGGCTGTGAGAGTTTCGCTGCACTGAGTACTGTAACTGCAGCGACCGCAGTTACGACCGAAAGCACAGATGCGACTGTTCCCGAAACAGCACCGCCGTTCTTTGAGATTATCTTTATTATGTCAAGCATTTCTTTCCCTCCTTCATGGAAGTGTTTCGTCTGCAATAATCATTATTGCCGCTTTTTGCAAATTATACCGCCAGACTTTGGATAAGTCAAATAATTTCAGACGTCGATTTTTGTTAAATATGACGAATTTTACAAGATCTAAGCTTGTACATAAGACTTTGAAAAACAGTTCAGCCGGAATTAATATACTGAGGGTATAATAAATTTGTCGATTTCAACAAATCGTTTACAAAAGAGATATTTTGTCGATTATATACGAAAAAAGGCACAAGTGTAATAACTTGTGTCTTAAGTATGGGTACCTCTAAAAACCGCTTTGAATAGAGAAAATGAGATGATTGCGCCAAATGCAAGGAAAGACTCCGAAAGCTTGCTGACGCAAGGTGAGGAGACTTGACGAAGCAGTTGGTGCAAGCAGTTCTTTTTCTCTCAAATGGGTTTTTAGAGGTTCCCGTATGTAAAAAAAGCATTTGCATGAACTGTGAAGTGACTTTTCAAGTTCCGCGGAGCGGGATTTGCTTTTGCTACTTTTCACACTGAAAAGTAGCGGGGACGGGGTCGCTGCCGACAATGGCATCGAGCAGCTCATAAGGCTCTGCGCCGGCAGGAATGACAGGTACTCCAAGCGTCTTGCTGACCTGATCGAGAGTTACATCATCGAGAAAGACTTCTTCGTCCGCTTTAAGCATGGACGGAGGGATAAGAAGACGGCTTCCGAGCTTTTCTCTGTGAGGGAGGAGCTGGCCGGTAAGATCTCCTCCTGTGACCAGTCCGGAAACTGTGACAGTCTCGCCGAAAAAATTGTTTTTTATTGCAAAAACATTGATCGTTATATTGGGGAATTTCTCCCTTACCGATGCGGCGATCTGTTCCATAAGCGGCGCAGCAAGAGTACCTGTTGCGCATGAAACCGTAAGGCAGCGGTCATCTCCGTCAAGCTGTGACAGTTCCTCCGAAAAGCCGTCACGCATATACGACCACATTCCCACACCGTTCTCATACTGGTCAAAGCTGCCGTAATACTCACTTGGCGGAAGATCGCGCTCAGCGGTGATAAAAAGCTCGTCCGCCGGATATACGACACGCTCGCCGTACTCCGCAAGCATTTTATTGCCGAAATCCTCAATGATGTCAACTGCCTCTTCTGCGGACTGCTTATTGTGCAGCTTTATTTCCGGCAGTCCGCTGCGGAATTTCGTAGCTCCGAACGGTACAGCCGCGATGCTCTGTACAGCCGGATAGAGTGCAAGCAGATCTGTAAGTGTGCGTTTGAGTTCTTCTCCGTCGTTCCACCCTCTGCAAAGCACTATCTGGCAGTTCATGGTGATACCGCCGTCCGCCATTTGCTTCAGATAGCGCAGCACATCGCCCGCAAAACGGTTGCACAGCATTTTTTTCCGCAGTTCAGGGTTAGTGGTGTGGACCGAGACGTTTACATTCAGTTTCATTTTTATGATTCGCTCTATGTCACTGTCAGTCATATTTGTGAGAGTTATATAGCTGCCCTGCAAGAAGCTCAGACGGCTGTCATCGTCCTTGAAATACAGCGTTTCTCTCATTCCGGGCGGAAGCTGGTCTATAAAGCAGAATATACATTTGTTGCGGCATGAATGTTTCTTGTCCATAAGATAAGTCTCGAATACGAGCCCGATATCATCGTAGTCATCGCGTTTTCTGACCTTTACCTTACGAGTGCCGAGATCAAGCTCCAGAATGCGTTCATAGCAATAAAACCCGTAATCGAGGGCATCGTTTATCGGGTGACCGTTTATTGCCTCAAGTTTTTCGCCTGCCTTCACGCCTGCTTTAGCTGCGGGGGACTTAGGCTCCACCGAGTTTATAACTACTGCCATGCGCACACCGCCCTTCTTCTGAATAAAGCAAAGCAGCGATACCAAACGGCATCGCTGCTGATCTGCGATAGAAACTCTGCAAGGCTCAGCCTTCGCTGTGAGCGATGACTTCCTTGCCTTTGTAATAACCACAGTTGCCGCAAACTCTATGTGCAAGCTTGAGCTCGCCGCAGTTGTCGCAGCGTGAAAAAGCAGGTGCAGATAACTTCCATACCTGTGAACGTCTCTTGTCACGTCTTGCTTTTGATACTTTTCTCTTCGGAACTGCCATTATTCGCACCTCCCTTAATTCAAGCGATATTTATGATTTTACAGGTCAAAACTGCCCGTAAAAATTGGCACGTTTTAGATTATACCATAAATATCCGCCTTTGTCAATAGCAAATCAAAGATATTTTTTAACACTTTCGGGGAAATCGGCAGCTTCAGCAGAAATTGTGAACGTAACGGTCACATTTTCGGTAATAAGTGCTATTCTGTCAAGCATCTGTCCAACCTTTTCAAGATCGCGTCCGACGATCCTGAGTGTACCGTCGATGAAGATATCCGTGATATCGTAGTTAGAAGCCAGCATACCTGCAATGAAGCCATACATATCGTCGTAGTCGCTGATCTTATAGTCCTCGATATTTATCAAACGGATCTTGTGGTAAATATCAATGTTGAGTGAAGAGCCGTACTGTATAGCAACAACATTGCCCTTGCTGTCCTTTTCAGCCTTGTGGATCGCTTCGATAAGAACCTTCGTCTTTCCTGCGCCTTTTTTTCCTGCGATAAGTTTTACCATAGTGATTGTCCTCCGATTGTTTTGTTGATTTATTTGAGGGAACAGCTGAGATACTGTCTGATATAACGGTACCGGCGGTTCCTTTAAGAGACTGCCTGCCGCAGTCTCAGCTTAACCTTGCTTCAAGCTCAGCTTTTCTGTCCTCATATCCGGGCTTTCCGAGCAGTGCGAACATATTCTTCTTGTAACTCTCTACTCCGGGCTGATTGAACGGGTTCACGCCGAGCATATATCCTGAGATTGCACAAGCCTTCTCAAAGAAGTAGATCATATATCCGAGTTCAAATTCGTTCAGCTCAGGTACTTCAAGCACGATGTTCGGTGTATTTCCTTCAGTGTGAGCGAGCACAGTTCCTTCAAACGCCTTGCGGTTCACAACTGACATATTCTGATCCGAAAGGAAGTTGAGTCCGTCGCCGTTTGTGGGATCTTTTTCGATGAAGAAATCTCTCTGAGCCTTTGAGAACTGCACTACAGTCTCGAACAGGATATCCGAACCGTCCTGAATGAACTGACCGAGTGAATGAAGATCTGTCGAGAATACAGCACTTGCCGGGAACAGACCTTTTCCGTCCTTGCCCTCGCTCTCGCCGAACAGCTGCTTGAACCACTCATTCATCATTGTGAACGACGGCTCATAAGCGACGAGCATTTCGACAGATCTGCCTTTTCTGTAGAGTATATTGCGGATTGCTGCATATTTATAACAGTCATTCTTTGTGATATCGGGATCGCAGAAATCTCCCATAGCAGCTCTTGCACCGTTCATGAGTGCATCTATATCGCAGCCTGCGACAGCTATCGGGAGCAGACCCACACCGGTAAGTACCGAGAATCTTCCTCCGACATCGTTCTCGATAGTGAAAGTTTCATAGCCTTTTGCGGTGGAAAGCTCTCTGAGAGTACCTTTTTTTCTGTCTGTGGTAGCAAAAATACGTTCTTTTGCGCCCTCTTCGCCGTACTTCTTTTCAAGCATTGATCTGAATACTCTGAATGCGAGTGCGGACTCTGTAGTCGTTCCGGACTTGGAGATGATGTTTACCGAGAAATCCCTGCCCTCAACGAGTGAGATCACATCGTTCAGGTATGTAGGGCTGATAGTGTTTCCGATGAAGTAGATCTCGGGGGTATCTTTCTTCATTGAGTTGTAGAGGCTGGACTTTATAGCCTCGATGCAGGCTCTTGCGCCGAGGTAAGAACCGCCGATGCCGATAACGATGAAAACATCGCTGTTCTTTTTGATCCTTTCGGCAGCAGCCTTTATGCGTGCGAATTCTTCCTTGTCATAATCCTCCGGAAGTGTCATCCAGCCGAGATAATCATTTCCGAGACCGCTTTTTGAGGTAAGCGTCTCATGTGCGGCTCTGACTGCCGGCTTTATTCCTTCATACTCATGCTCTGCGATGAAGGAAGCAAGATATTTGTCATTTACCTTGAGTGCCATTATAACTTCTCCTTTTTCTGGTTCCTATTATTCCATAACCTTTTTTAATCTGTAACAGGGCACATGACCCCATATACTGTTATTATACCTTAATTTTGTTTTTTTTGCAAGTGATTTTCAATCATGATATTATCTTTGTCGAATTTATAGAATTTGTGATATACATTTTGTGCAACTTGTCAAAATGCAGTCATCATAGATAATGCTGTGATCTTTTCTCACATTATCTCTGAAACCGCATATAATGAGTAAAAAAATGTTCGGAGGTAATTTTTATGTGCGGAATAGCAGGCTGGACGGATATGAGACAGGGACTGGAGGAATACGAAGATGTGATAAAGCGCATGGCTGAGCGTATTGCTCACAGGGGACCCGATGCAAACGGGTACTTCTGCGACCGCGGGTGCAGGCTTGCACACAGGAGACTGAGCGTTATAGACCCCGAAAACGGCGCACAGCCAATGAAATACGGCAAATATACTATTATATACAACGGAGAGCTTTACAACACCGCAGAACTTCGCAGAAAGCTTGTAAATCTCGGACACACGTTTGACACCGGAAGTGACACGGAGGTGCTGCTGAAATCATTTGCAGAGTGGAAATCGCTCTGTCTTGAAAAGCTTAACGGGATCTATGCGTTTGCCGTCTGGGACCGGGAAGAGAGAAAGCTGTTCATGGCGCGTGACCGGGCAGGAGTGAAGCCGTTTTTCTACTACCTGTATGACGGCGGGATAGTATTTGCGTCGGAGATAAAGGCGCTGTTTGAATGTCCGGCGGTAAAGCCGGTACTCGGACTTGAAGGCGCTGCCTCTCTGATGCTGCTCGGTCCGGCAAGAAAAGGTGGCCTCGGCGTTTTTGAGGGGATAGAAGAACTCCGTCCCGGCGAGTATGGAGAATTTGACATACACGGTTTCAGAAAGCAGAAATACTGGAAGCTTACTGCCGAGCAGCATACCGAATCGCTTGATGAGACCGCCGATCACCTTGAATTCCTTATAAAAGACAGCATAGAACGGCAACTCGTAAGCGATGTTCCGCTGTGCACTTTTTTGTCCGGTGGGCTTGATTCAAGCCTTATCAGTGCTGTTGCTGCAAGAAAATACGCCGAAAGCGGCAGAAGGCTTCCGACATACTCGATAGATTATAAGGACAACAGGAAAAATTTTGTTGCATCTGCTTTTCAGCCCGATGAGGACGCTCCGTGGATAGAGAAAATGAGCAGAACAATAGGTTCGGATCACACAAACGTGGTAATAGATTCTCCTGCGCTTGCCGATGCGCTCATACCTGCAATGACTGCACGCGATCTGCCCGGAATGGCGGACGTTTGCAGCTCACTTTACCTGTTCTGCGGAGAGGTAAAGAAAAAATACACAGTTGCGTTGAGCGGCGAATGTGCGGACGAAGTCCTGGGCGGATATCCGTGGTATCACAGACCTGAGCTGCTGTATGCGGAGGGGTTCCCGTGGGCGCGATCGACGGAAAAGCGTGCGGGGCTTCTGAGGGCGGATATTGCATCAAAGATCTCCCCGTATGAGTATGTCAGGTCGGCAGCGGACGAAACTGTCCGGGATATGTCGTGTCTCGACGGAGAAGGAAGGGAGGAGACTGCGCGCCGCAGAATGTTCATGCTGAATTTCTACTGGTTCATGCAGACGCTTCTTGACAGAAAAGACAGGTGTTCAATGGCGCACGGGCTTGAAGTCAGGGTCCCGTTCTGCGATCACAGGATAGCGCAGTACGCCTATAATATACCGTGGGAAATGAAAGCCCTGAACGGCAGGGAAAAGGGACTTGTGCGGCGCATCGCAGAAAAATATATGCCGCGTGACGTAGCATGGCGAAAAAAATCGCCATACCCCAAAACTCACAATCCGAGCTATGCGAAGATCGTGTTTGACAGATTTACCGCACTTATGAATGAGCCGGACTGCCGGCTTCCGGAGATCCTCGAAAAAAGCAAAATAAATGAACTTATCGCTACTGAAGGAAGAAGCTTTTCCGAGAACTGGTATGGTCAGCTCATGACCACCCCGCAGATGTTCGCTTATCTGATACAGCTCGAAATGTGGTTCAGGACTTACCGCCCCACTATTGATCTTTCCTGAAAGAAAGCAGCAGGTGAGTGAGGGAAATGGGGTTCCCTTTCCCTTTCCCTCGCATCTTTCAGTTATGGGAACCTCTAAAAACCCAATTTGAGAGAAAAAGAGCTATCCACGCCG
>CAMOKN010000025.1 GCA_946617595.1 uncultured Clostridia bacterium | reverse complement strand
TTTTCCGTCATCTTGCACAGAAATTCCTTGACTTGCGCCAGCAAGCCTGCGTCATTTCTGTACAATCTGACGAAAAGTCTGACGGCGCAATTCACGTACAATCTTTTTGCGGTATAGCCTATACGGATCGGAAATAACTACGGATTGGAGAATATTATGACGACTAAAGCAAGTCAGATCGTATTGCACACACAGGATTCGGTTGCGCCTATCGGTATAATTGCAATGGACGGCGCTGCCGAACTCGGTAACAAAATCAACAGCTACCTTGTTCAGTGGGCTCAGGACAGCGGTATAAACGTTGATTCATACATGGTAGAAACTACCTGCCCGAGATTTTCTTCCGGTGACGGTAAGGGACTCATAAAGCAGTCTATCAGAGGTGATGACATCTTTATCATCGTGGATACCGGAAATTACAGCATCAGGTACAAGCTTTTCGGTCAGGAAAATATGATGTCCCCCGACGATCATTTTCAGGATCTTAAAAGAATAATACAGGCTATGAGCGGTAAGGCACACAGAATAAACGTGATAATGCCTTTGCTTTACGGCGGCAGACAGCACAGAAGAAATTACCGTGAATCGCTTGACTGTGCAGTCGCGCTTCAGGAGCTTGCCGCAATGCAGGTCGAGAATATTATCTGCTTTGATGCACATGACGCAAGAGTCTGCAATGCTATCCCGCTTATCGGTTTTGATAATGTAATGCCTACATATCAGGTGCTCAAGACACTTTTCAGATCTGTAGATGACCTTGATATCACGCCCGACACCTTCTCGGTTGTAAGTCCGGACGAAGGCGCAATGCAACGCAATATGTACTATGCCTCAGTTCTCGGAGTTCCGCTCGGAATGTTCTATAAACTGCGCGATTATTCGAGAGTTGTTGACGGCAGAAACCCGATAGTTGCACATGAATATCTCGGTAATTCGGTCAAGGGCAAGGATATTTTCATTGCCGATGATATAATCTCGTCAGGCGAATCAATGCTCGATGTTGCAAAGCAGCTCAAAAACAGAGATGCAAGAAGAATTATCTGCTATGCTACATATCCGATATTCACTAACGGTCTTGAAAAATTCGACAAGGCAGTAAAGGACGGCATAATAGATCATGTCCTCGGAACAAACCTCACCTACAGACCGCCGGAGCTGCTCTCCAGACCGTGGTTCCACGATGTTGATGTATCGAAATATATTGCGTACTTTATCACCGCGCTCAATCACGATGTTTCTATCAGCAAGATCATTGATCCTCACAGCAAGATAAAAGATCTTCTCAAGAAGTATAATTTCAAAGGCGGAGACAATATCTGACAATAATGAAAATACCGCACATCTGAGGTGTGCGGTATTGTTTTAAGGAGAGATAATATGCCATTAGCAGACAGTGTAAGACCGAAAACGCTTGATGATGTTGTCGGGCAGAAGCATATTCTCGGTGAAGGAAAACCTCTCCGTAACATTATAGAGGGCGGAAAGATACCAAATATGATCTTTTACGGTTCATCGGGTATCGGAAAGACAACGGTCGCTAACATCATTGCCGACAGAACTGAAATGCAGCTTCATAAGCTCAACGGCACCTCGTGCTCAACTGCCGACATTAAAGATATCATTGCGTCAAGAGGAACCTTCGGATTCAACTCGGGGAAGGGAATACTGCTTTACCTCGACGAGATACAGTATCTCAACAAGAAGCAGCAGCAGAGCCTGCTCGAATATATAGAAAACGGTGATATAACGCTTATCGCTTCTACCACCGAAAATCCGTATTTTTATGTATATAATGCAATTCTCTCGCGTTCGACCGTGCTTGAGTTCAAGCCTGTGGAGAAGGGAGATATACTTCCTGCTCTGAAACGTGCTTTCAGGATAGCCTGTGAGGAAAACGAGCTTGATTATACATTCGATGATGATGCGTTTGAGTATATTTCAATGGGCTGCGGGGGAGATGTCCGGAAGGGGATCAACACCGTCGAACTGTGTATTCTTGCTGCAAACAACGGTAAGATAGACATTGAGCTTGCAGAGCAGCTGACTCAGAAGAGCGCTATGAAGTATGACCGTGACGGCGATCAGCATTATGATATACTGTCTGCGTTTCAGAAATCTATCCGCGGCTCGGACGAAAACGCTGCGCTTCACTATCTCGCAAGACTCATTGCTGCCGGCGATATGGCTTCGATATGCAGAAGACTGCTCGTGATCGCCTGCGAGGACGTGGGACTTGCATATCCGAGCGCTATCCCGATAGTGAAAGCCTGTGTTGACAGTGCATTGCAGCTCGGATTTCCGGAAGCGAGGATACCTCTTGCGGACGCTGTTGTCCTGCTTGCGACCGCGCCAAAATCCAACAGCGCGTATTTAGCGGTAGATATGGCTTTGCAGGACGTCGAAAAGGGTAATACCGGAGATTTTCCGCGTCATCTTCAGAATGTGCATCTTGACGGTGAAGGTGCTGCAATAAAAGGTCAGCATTATCTATATCCGCACGATTTTCCGAATCACTATGTCGAGCAGCAGTATCTTCCTGATGCAATAAAGGACAGGGTGTACTATAAATTCGGGGATAACAAGTTTGAACAGGCAGCTTTTGAATACCGTAAAAAGATCAAGGGCATCAACGGGGACAAAAATCGGTAACTATCAGTTTTTCCGAACCTTCAACAGAATATTTCCAGCTTTCTA
Organism: uncultured Clostridia bacterium; assembly: GCA_946617595.1. Lineage (GTDB taxonomy): Bacteria > Bacillota > Clostridia > Oscillospirales > Ruminococcaceae > Ruminiclostridium_E. The sequence continues at coordinate 1,092 of CAMOKN010000025.1, read as the reverse complement.
AGCTGCCCGAACTTATGTAATAATCATAGGCGGGCGGCTTTTCGTTTTTCGGACAGTCAAATTTATCTACGATAATAAGCTTTATTTTCATTTTTTCCGGAATTATCGCTTTTATATAGACGCTGACTTTGCAGCCGACCTGAATATCCTGTTTGAGCTCCGCAAGTCCTGCAAGATTGGGTCGCAGTTCAACAAATATACCATAGCTCTCTATAGAACGGACTATACCGGTAACAGTCTCACCGATGCTGAAATTTCCGGCATTTTCGAGCCATGTTCCAAGCAATTCTTTATGTGAAAGGGTGATCTTTCCGTCGTCTATCGTCTTTACTGCGGCTTTGATATTCTGACCGACAAAGAATCTGTCTGAGGGGTGAGCGATCCTTGATACTGATATCAGGTCTATCGGTATAAGTGACGGGATACCGCAGCCTATATCCACGAATGCTCCGAACTGTTCCATGTGAGTTACTTTTGCATCAATGATATCTCCGCATTTCAGCCGTGAGATATATTTGTCGATACATTCTTCCTGTGCAAGCCGCCGTGATAATACAGCATAACTTGTTCCGTCATTATCTGTTTCAATACCCGTGATCTTAAAGCATACTGGCTTGTTCACACGCGAGATTAGTGCAATATCCCGTGTTGTGCCTTCTTCGATGCCAATCGCACCCTCACACCGGCTTATCCTTCCTTTCATAAATCCGAGATCTACCACAAGATCATGCCCTCCGCTGCACATCACGCAGACGGCTTCTGCGATCGTGCCCGTTCTGATATATTCTTCTGCTTCTTTTATATTGGCAGGACATTTTGCAAGCTCTCCTTCCGGAAAATAGCTGTTCATTTTCTGTACCGTTCCTTTCTTTTGAATAAATCTATCCTGTCAATATTATGTCGGAACATCGGCTGATAGAACGGAAAAGCATAAGAAAGCTCCCACGCTGGGGCGCTGCCCTGCCACCCGCTGGGGGGTCCGCTTTGATTGCCTTATATGCGCGCGTCGTGCGCGCTCTTGGGCAATCAATCGCTGCATCATGCAGCGACCCCGTCCCCGGCGGGCTCAGCCCTGCACCCGCTGGGGGGTCC
>CAMOKN010000024.1 GCA_946617595.1 uncultured Clostridia bacterium | reverse complement strand
CAGCTAAGTGCGGATCGGATAAACGCTGAAAGCATCTAAGCGTGAAGCCGTCCTTAAGATAAGATATCCCACTTTTAAAGTTAAGACCCCTTGAAGACTACGAGGTTGATAGGCTCACGGTGTAAGCACAGTGATGTGTTTAGCCTGCGAGTACTAATAGGTCGAGGGCTTATCCTGATTTCAGGACTTTGTCTCATTTCGTTTCGTTATTCAATTTTGAGAGAATCGTTTGTGCTTTGCACTTTTCATTCTTTCACTTTTGTCGGTGTCTATAGCGGTGAGGGTCCACCTGTTCCCATTCCGAACACAGCAGTTAAGCTCACCCGCGTCGAAAATACTTGGCTGGTAACGGCCCGGAAAGATAGATCGTCGCCGACACAAACAGAGAAGCACCTTGTGCTTCTCTGTTTGTAGATTTTCCTGTTTAGCTCAGTCGGTAGAACAGATCAAATGAGTTTACAACGGAGCAAGACTGGATCTCAAAAATGTTCAAATTTTAATAATATTCCTGTTTAGCTCAGTCGGTAGAACGTTTCGAAACAGTTTACAACGGAGCAAAATCGGGTCTCAATAATGTTCAAATCTTAATATATATTCCTGTTTAGCTCAGTCGGTAGAGCGCTTGACTGTTAATCAAGATGTCACTGGTTCAAGTCCAGTAACAGGAGCCACGAAAATCCCTTAACCATGCAGGTTGAGGGATTTTTCGTTTTGTTTGTTTAACGATTTTGGACGTTGCTCTCTTTGTGGACTATCACAACAAATATCGCCCAGATTTGTGCAAGCTGCACATTCCTATTTAGTTCGATCGGTGGCAGAGTGAACCTGCCGCCCGTGCTAAAATTGTAATACAAAATTGCTCGCTTCTGACGTAGATCAGGCTCGATTTTTTCAAAAATATGCTCTGATTATTATATGTGATAGTCAGACTATCATTTTTCGCCGATTTTTCGAGATTTTCCTGTATAGTTCGGACGCTGTCATGAAAAGTAATACAACAGAGCGAAAGTATTACTATAAGTCGAGTGAATGCGAGTGAGCTGATATTCATATTTTAATAATAAATACTGTATTTTGGCAGGCAGATATCGTGCGGGATTTCTGTAACATTGCATGTGGTCTGTATTTTCTTGCGGTGCTGGAAGTCGCTATATGACAAGATACGTCCACTTTTGAAATACTGATTAGATATATGTTATCACACAAAATCCGACATTTTGTCGGATTGACCCGACTATCTGTCGGATCGGTAGCAGAGTAAGGTTGTAAATTGCCTTGAAATTGCATTCTTACTCAAATATGATATTCTCCCATAAAGCCTTTTATATAAGGTTTTGTAGGTATTCATGTCGTTATCGGACACGGTAAGAAATCCAGAATCTCGGCATTCAAAAATCTTGTAATGTTACAACCTTGAAAGTTGTGTACCGACAATATGTCGGGTATTCGGAGAACTATATATTATTTTGTAATAATAGTAGAACTTTATATATTATTTTTGGCTCAATTGTTATTATAATTGGGCTTTTTTGTATTGTTAATTACCTTCGTTTATGATATAATAATATATATAAAATATAGGGGGATTCCTGTTATGCTTAATGTGTACTTTGGTGATATGCCGGAAGCTATCTACAACACAAATGTTTATTTCAATAACACTTACAAGGATAGCTGGATCACTCGTGACTTGTCAAAAGATATGATAAGAGCAGTAGATAAATCTGAGGTTATTGACGAGAATACTATCCATAGTCCTGTATTTGGAAACATGAGCCCCAAGAAGCTGTCGGGCGGAGTCAAGACCCTTATGCTGATAGCTTATGACGGAACAAAGGTGTTCAATGCTTCCGCATGTGGCGATAACTGTGCCGAGTGGATATTGAAGATAGCAGATATAAAACAAGAGAAACATCAGAAGCTTGTTATTAACTTGCGTCATCTTATGGATTTTGGCAAGGGGGAATTCAACATCAAGATTTTAAATACCGGCAAAGTCGTTAAAAACATGGGTGAGCTCGTTTATGAAGCCGGAGAGTTTGTGTGAGGTAAGCTATGACAGGTACACATCATGTTGTAATTAAAAACAGAGATGCAAAATTCGATTTTTTTCTGTACCGAAACATTACCTTTGTCCGTGGAGACAGCGGCACAGGTAAAACTACTCTTTTTGATATGGTTTCGGACTATACTCGATTGAAAGCGGCGAGCGGTGTAAATATCTCTTGCGACAAAGATTGCGCTGCTCTGACGGATTATGACTGGAAGCACCAGCTTGAGGGTATAACCGATAGTATTGTTTTTGTTGATGAAGGCTCTGATTTCTTAAAATCCAAAGATTTTGCCGAAGCTATCAAAAACTCTGATAACTATTATGTGATATTTTGTCGTGAAAGCCTATATGAACTTCCTTATAGCCCCGAAGAAATATATGAAATCAAGGCAAGCGGAAAATACCATAGCTTTAAGAAACTGTACAAATCAAACAGCAGGCATGTTTATTATAAGAACACAGTGCCGGGAAAACTGAAGTATGACGCTTTGATTACGGAAGATTCCAAATCCGGATATGAATTTTATCAGAACTACTTTCTTAACGATGACATTGAATGCTATTCTTCCGGATCAAATTCAGGTATATTTCAATGGCTTAAAGAGCATAGGGATAAGAACGTTTTTGTGGTTGCTGACGGTGCAGCTTTTGGCTCGGAGATAGACAGGGTCCTGAAACTGCCTTCTGTTTCAAATTTCAGATTATGCTTGCCGGAATCATTTGAATGGCTGATTCTTAAATCAGGACTAATAAGAACTGAAAACATAGGAACAGTTTTAAATGATCCTTCGGTGTATATTGAAAGCTCTGAGTTCTTTAGCTGGGAAAACTTCTTTGAGGCATATCTGATAGAAAATACAGCCAATACGCCTTTCCAGTATTCAAAGAGCAAGATCAATCCCATATATCTGAACGATAAGAATGCAGAAAAGATCATTGTAGAGATTTATAAAAAGTGAATGATTAGATAATAGCTATCCGTGCTGGTCAGGATTCATAATAGCAAACACAAATACCTATATGTGCTAATAATGGAGATAAACTATAATGCCAAAAGAAACACTACTTACTCGCGAATTATACCGAAAAATCAAATCTATGGACAAGGCATCTATGGAGCAGACCTTGAACAATGTTTATGAAATGGGTGCAAAGGAAGCTCTTGCGAATGCTGAAATTGATCTTGATATGGATAGGCTGCGTTCAGAGATAGGGGCTGTCAATGGTATAGGTGAAAAGCGTCTGGATCAGATCATGGAAAACATTAAAAGAAATATTGCATATTCCGATAATAAGACGTAATATCAAGACTCTTTTAAATAATGCCTTTTAAAACAAGTGTATAATACCGATTATAAACATCCTGATTTAACAAGTGCATTTCAGCGTCAGTAAGCGAGTGATGGTTTTCACATGCTGTTTTGAAGGTGCCAGATAAAACAAATTCAGCAATTTCGCCTGAAAAAGCTTCTTTTATTGTTTTGGGTGTATCCAATTCAGACATTTCCGCTAATAAATATCCGATATACTCTTTCAAATCCATTTCAAACCGATTACTCGGCGGTATATCTGCGAATAAACTCTTTAAGTGGGAATAGTATTTATCGAAAAGCATTCTTATGGTATCAAACATTTGATTATAAAATGACATATCGGCAGTTTTCACTTGGCTTTGGGTATGTAATTCTTCAAGTTCATCGGAATCACGATATGTAAGACGAGTGAGGGTATAAGCAAAACTTTTGAGAAGGAACGATTTGGACGGCTTTTTATAGTATGGGTTCTTTTTCTTGACGATGATATTCTCATAAACTTCGTAACCGTGCTTATTGCCTAACCAAAACCCTATTTTGTTCTGTACCATGTTCTTTTCCGAGCATAGATGCATAAGTTTATACAGCTTTTCTTTTACATCGGGGCATTGGTCTGTTATTTCCTTCCGCAAAGCCTCGATCTTTTCTTCGAGCTGACTGTCGTATTCTTCACATTTGGTCAATCCTGACACATCTGCATAATCGGCGTTTTCCAAATTCCAAAATTCATCCATGTCGATACCTCGCTTTATGATGCTTTTTCTGCATTTTATCATGTTTTCTCGGAGTTGTCAATCACATGGATGTTAATTATACAACATGAATGTTTAAATTTTTCAATATTATAAAAAAAAACTTTAAAAATCCTATTTTATATGATATGATGATAGTAATAACTAAATAAGGCATAGTCCTTGCAGTTATAACACAACATATAGGATTTGGAGGATAGTTTTATGGCAAACAAAGTAAAAGAAGTGAAAGCACCGGAGATCAAGGAAGTTGTGAAGGCTGTTCACGTAGCGGAAGAAAAAGCACATGCAAAGACAGAACCGAAGAAAGAGACTAAGAAAACCACAGCTAAGAAAGCTGCTTCTGCAAAGAAGCCTGCGGCGAAGAATGCTGCTGCTAAGACAGCTCTCGCAAAGAAGGGAAATAAGAAAGCGGCTAAACCTGCAAAGAAGCCTGTGGCAAAGAAAGCGGCTCTTGCTAAACCTGCAAAAATTGTTACGACTTCTGTATTACAGGCTGCCGGTAATGAATTTGACTTCGATAAGATCGTAAAGGCTGTTGAAGGCTTAAAGAAAAAGAATGCAGGAAAGAATTTGGATATATATATCAAGCCCGAAGATCGCGCTATTTACTATGTTGTAAACGGTAAGGACGGTAAGAAGATAGATTTATAAGGATTGGATATAAATGTATAAGCTGTATGAATATAGGCAGGATGATGTTAAGATAGGCGTTATAGTTTCAGATACAGAACAATGTCTGTATATTGGCAATAAACTGTATTCGGCGCGGACTAACAAGACTCCGGACAAGCAATTTCTCCATAGTGATATTACCGGACGCGGGTTTGTCAAGGTTGAGCTCGAACCGTTGAGGACTACTATCGCTGGTGAAGATGTATCTCCGGTCTATGAGCATGAAGAACTGGACAAAGCTTCTATTCTACAGCATTGGTATTCAAGACTGAGATCATAAAGATGCTCCCGATTGCATTATGCAATCGGGAGCCTATTTTTTGTTTATTTTTTTAGTGCTTCTGATACGCTAAGAAGAACGGTTGCATTTTCTCTGGAGATCGTACGGAAGTTCTCAAGCAGCGTTCTCTCATCAGCAGACAGATACACAGCATCTTGGCTCTCGTTGAAGAATTCGGCAAGGGTCAGACCGAGCGCTTCAACGAGCCTTTGGAGAGTGTCAATTGTTGGCTGCCGTGTTCCTTCCTCAATTCCTTTTATATGATGACCGGAAACACCAGTGATCTGAGTAAGGCGGTATCGCGTCAAGCCTTTCGCAGAGCGGAGTTCAGTCAGTCGTTTTCCAATATCCATAGTTACCGTCCTTTCGCTTACCTCTATTATATACCAAATTGGGCTATAAAATAATGTCCGCAAGGGCTTGAAATTGCGGACATTTAGGTATATAATATATGTAGGTATTGGTGCAGTGGGGTGTTTGGAAGCTAAGAAGCGTATCGTTACAGCAACAGATTGCCTGTCGGGGTATGCAATCGGAATGTGTTTGACCGTTCATTCCTTGCTATAGCCCGCGTGAAGCGACGAGAGGGTGGTGCATATAATATAATGATGTAGTATGCATGGGGTAAGGGAAAGAATAGATAGATGTTGCTTACTATGATTCAGCTTCCAAATCTATTGATGATGAATTATTTTTTGCTGCGTCACAACTGTGAGAAAGGAGTATATCGTGCCGGTTTTAGATTTAGGTAAGATACTTGAGGAAATCCATTGGGAAGAGTATGCTGAATTTGACAATCCGCTCGAGTTTGCAACATCTGAGGAAAAGGATTTGAAATTTCAGCGGCTTTCAGAAGTCTGCAGCATTCGTAGTGAAACATAGAGTTCTGACGAGAAATCTTCAAAAGACACATAGAGTGCTACTCAAGTTATGGTCGTGCCGATATAGCGAAGACTTATAACGGGCTTTGGATACAGTTATATAAATGACGAAGCGCAGCCTGTTCGCTTTTTGGAACAGGCTGCGCACAATATAAGCAATAATGCTCATTTATTCAATATTATTAGGAACACGGTCAAGATACTCCGCTTGTTTGGCTTTGTTAAGGCTGTTAAAATCCTCAATAATCATATCTCCATTGATAGAGAACCTTTGAGGAACAAGAGGCTTTGCGTATTTGTAGTCAATGTCGGCAAAATCTCCGTCAAGATTAATGGTAATACCTACAAGCTCATTGTGGGGCTGATTCATTCGTCCTCTTGCAATATATGCCTGCAATTCTTCATCTGAGACGATTCCGCCGTTGACGGTCACTTTAATTTCCTGCATATTGTCACCTGTCAAAAATCGTGTGTCCGTGCATCGGAGAGGTAGTTTTGCATATTCATGTATGCGTCCTTCAACTCCTCTAACGTCATTTCTTCAGGATTCTCGCCGTAAAGATAGTATTTGCCTTTTTCCCTTGCTTTGCGGAATTCCTCAATGAAATAATCGCGGTCGTGTGTCATAGATTTGTCCTCCGTGGAAGCATACATATCAACAAAATATATTCTACCATATTGCATTTGAAAAGTCAATATATCGTGCAATAGTCTTGAAATGTGCTATGAAAATAATGGAGAAGTTACTACATCAGAGTGATTTGAAACTGGTCTTTAAATCAGATATTACAATATAATATTATTACCAGAAATCTTTGATTTGAGCTTTCCAAATAGGAACATCTGAACGCCAAACAAGAAAAAGACGTTGACAATTTATAAAAAACAGATGTACAATTAAGCCAATATTACATAATTACCGATATTTGTTTTGAAGATTATAATATCACAATTCGGTGTGATGAGAAGTAATTAGTAGTAGCTATAGGATATAAAAGTATGTTAATATAGGTTTTATGTGGCGATAAAGTATTGCAAAGCTCTTTTTTCAAAGTTTTAGATTATGATTACAAGCATGCCAACAGTTAATGTCTATTGCTGTTGGCATGTATTGTTCAAATTAAAGGAGTCATCATTATGAAAACTTACAGCACTTTTGAAGAATATATGTACGATAAATACTATGATCAAATATATAATCACATCAAAAGATTTCTCTTTCAGAAAAAAAGGTCCGCTTTTCTTAACACCAACATAATTCAGGATGTTATAAGATTTGAATTAGATGATTACCATATTATGGGTGTAACATACAAAACACCAGGTGGTGATGTCTTAAATTTTCGTTTAAGTGTTATTGCCGATGTTATTGTTAGTGGCAAGTCTCGATATGAGTATGAATCTGATTCCAAGTCAGTCTGGCTTTCTATAAATTGTACGAGTACCTTGAAAAACGGATTAAAAGACTTCACTATAGTTACAGTAGAGGAATATAGTCAAGAAAAATTTGATAAGGAAAGAACACTTGATCGTTTTTTGGTACCATATCTTTACAGTGATGAGGCTGATAAGACCGCAGAAAACTTCCTGCGAGATCACTGTACGCAGGCGTTGCAGAAAGCCATGCCGTTACCGATACAGGAAATCGTTAGGAATCTAGGTATGGAGTTATATTATGCTCCTCTTGATAATAAAACTTTCGGAAAGACATATTTTGAAACATCTGTGGTGATAGTATATTCTGATAGTACATTTTCTAAAACGACTCAAATCACTGTTAAACCTGGAGCCATGCTGGTAAACCCAAATGTCTTCTTTATGTACAATATCGGCACTCTTAACAACACTATCATTCATGAATGCGTACACTGGAAACGGCATAGAATGTTCTTCGAAATGATGAAACTTTTGAATCAGGAATATCGTTACATATCCTGTGAGATTGTTGAGATGTATGGTGCAGATAGGGCAAAGTCCACCCCGCTGGAATGGATAGAATGGCAGGCTAATACCCTCGCCCCCAAAATTCTGATGCCTGCTTCAACCACAAAAAAGTTTATCCAAGACAAATTGTATTATCTAAGGCAGACTATGCCTTCAGGAACAAGAGATGCCGAGGTAATGTTGCAAACTCTTAAAGAAACTGCTGACTATTTTCAAGTTTCTTTTTTTGCCGCAAAAATTCGAGCAATTGAATTAGGTTTTGAACAGGCATATGGAGTTAATGTATATATTGAAGGAAAGAGATTACCTGATTTTTCTTTCAGCTCTAATATCATTGGCAAGAATGGCAGTTTTGTAATCGATTCAATCAGTGCGCTAAGAATGATTATTACACATCCGGTGTTGAATACCCTTTATACTGAAAATAAAATCGTGTTTGTTAATAATATGCTATGCATTAATGCACCGAAGTATATTCGCCTAAACTATGAAGAACACCTGGAAATGACTCAATACGCTTTGGATCATGTTGATGAATGCTGTTTTCTTTTCAAATGTAAAAAGCGTATCAAACTTGATTATGATGATTCTTTTTATCATTCATGTTTTCTGTGCCGCGAAGTTACAGCGGATTCTCTTATAGAAGTTGATTATGATCCCCAAACAGCGAAGAATGAATTGACTGAAAAGGAGGCATCGGTTATAACACAAATCGTAATGTTGGCAAAGCAGCATGAAAGCGATTTTGATGAGCTGCCGGGTTCTTTTCATAAAACTGTCGATTACCATATAACGCGAAAAGGACTCACAGCAGAGGTGCTGAGTGATCGTTCGAACATTAGCCCTCAGACGATAAGTGAACTAAGAAATAAGACAGATAAACCTGTAAAAATTGAGACTTTGCTTAAACTATTCATTGGCTTGAATCTAAACAGAGAGTATTGCTATGATCTGATGCAGAAAGCCCATGTGGGGTTTCCCAATACAATGGAAGGATTTGTTTTCAAGTGGTTAGTAGATGAGCATACAGACGAATCGATTGAACGATGGCAGCGTTATCTTGATCAAGCTAGGGTTAAACTGACTCTTTGTGATCGGGAAAGATTAAAAATTTGACAAATTCTGGGGCTGGTTTTTGTGAAATGCGTAGAAAGATGCAGCTCCATGCTTTAAAATATCGGGTGGTACTTGATGCTCATATACATATTCAAGGGCTTTTTTTGCTGATTCTAATAATCGGAATTAGTGGAATAGCCCTTTTTATTTACTTTTCGACCATCAAGTGTCACTTGATGGTCTTTTTCATTGATTTGTTATATACTTGAAGCAGAACAGAAACCCGGTATATTATATAATTGAAGTTAATGACAGAAAAGTCGCAATATAAGCGGGCTTGGTTTTATTTTTAGGTTGTTCGTAGCCGGCGCAGGTGTTTTCAAGTACGGACAATCACAACTGAATATTTAAACATCAGGTTACTTGAAAGAGCTGATGCTTTGGTTCGGACGGAGAAGTCTCTTCGGTCTTTCTTTGGCATAGCTTGTAGTCTGATGAGAAGTGACCTCCGTTTCGACAGGAAAGAAGCGGAGGTCTTTCATGTTAATTCGGTGCAGGTCGCCTTCTCTGAAAATCTTAATTGTTTGTCATCAACAGATTTAGATTTTCAGGAGGATACAAAAATGTTTATTCATAAAGACGGTAAAAAGATTTCATATAAGAAGATAGGCGAAAACAAGTATTTAGTAAATTTGAATACAGCTTATGATAATAATTGTTCTGAGCAGGAGAATGTTGAGGTTACTGGTGAGGTTTTAGCTATAATGCTTGATTATGAACGGAAAGAGACCAACCATGACAGAGTAATGCGTAAACGGCATCTTGTAGAAATGCCTTCTAATGATTACGAAGCAGCAAAAAAAGGGATGGTTTTACCTTCTGCAGAAGATATTCTTCTGTTGGAAGAGATAAGGCTTGAGGAGGAAGCACAGGCTAAGAAGGAAAAAGAATACATAATAGAGATCATTTCATTTCTGACTCCAACCGAACGCAGAAGATTATACCTTCGTTCATATAAGAAGCTCAATGCAGAAAAAATTGCCGATCTTGAAGGAGTTACCTCTCCTGCTGTAAGGTGGTCTTGGCGTAATGCAAGAAAGAAGATAGAGCCTTACCGTGATTTTTTGCAGAGGACAATCGTAAAAGATTGGGTATCGTTGTTAAATTGCACAAATCTTTAAAATATTATTGTTTTTTTGAAAAACTATATCATTTTTGCCTATCGTTTTGGCTAAAAAAGTTCCCTTATTATGAGAGGACAAATTCTCGGACCGGTTATCTGGGAGTAGATCATCTCAAAAAGTATCGGACGGGAGGAGGTGAAAAAGTATGCACGGTGATGATGTGGCAAGCGCGGGTGTTGAAGTGACTACAAAAGTTGTGTCACAGACAACAGAGATCATCATGGATATTCTGAAACTTGCGATAGAACGCGAGCGTGAGCAGGCAAGGCTGAAAAAATCCGATAAGCAGCAGGTATTGTCCGGAGGCGAGGTGACATACCGAAAGCTGCAAGAGGGTGGAGAAGTAACATCTACATATCCTTTTGACAAAAATGACTATGGCGAACTTATCAAGAGGGCAAAGAAAATGAACATTCCTGTAGCGGCGATACAGGAAAACGGAAAAGAAAATTCGCTGACAGTATTCTTTAATGTAAGGGATACGGAAGCCGTAAACGCTATTATTCAGGATATTCATAATGAGAAGCTCAAAGAGCCGGGACAGGCTGAGCGTATGGTCACTATTGAGAAGGAACAGGTCGAGGGATTTCAAATGTACTGTTCGGAACATGATATTCCGGTGTGCTTTATGGAATCCAAAGATGGTGTCAAGTGTATTTACGGTTCTGAATACGAAAAGCAGATCAATGCCGCGATGGAAAAATACAACGGTGTGAGTGCAGAGCTTAATAATACTGATATTTCTCTTTTCAAGGACGAAAAGGGTAAGCTGAAAATCAAGATCTACGATGGAAATGAACAGAAACAGCTTACAATGAATTTCAGCACAAAAGCAAGGCTTGAAAGAGTATTGCGGGAGCGGCTCGGTTACAGCGAGGTTAAGGCGGTTGAGGCTGCTAATAGACTTGCTTCAACGATGACCGATGAACAGCTTGGGTATTATCTGAGCGGTTCACGGCAGATGGAGCAGATGGTCCGTTACGAAAAAGACATCAGGTACGATGATGACAATGTTCTTCTTGATAAATACTCGTTTGCAAAGATGCAGTTTCAGGAGAATGATCCGATGCGCCTGACTGTTACCGATGAAAGAGGACACTTTATAGTTATATCTGAAAAGAACAAGGACAGAGCAGCTATTGAGCAAGAGATAAAGCAACATCTGAAGGTAACGGATACAGAGACCATTACGGCAATTATGGATAAGGCTGAAAGAATGGGTTTTGTGGAAGTGCCGAAGCAGGTTCTGTTCAAGGAATATCAGATAGAACGCGATACTCAATCATCGTTTACAGTACGCGGCGGAAGCACGATCGTAAGACTTGATCTCGGTGACAGAGAAGCCGCAAGGAAGCGGTTGCGTGATACCTTCGGCATGAGCGAAGCAAAGGCTGACAGAATCATCGGCAAGGCGCAGAAACAGAGCGTCGCTAATAATCTGCTGACAAGGGCGAAAGCCAGAGTACAGGAGACGGCAGATACTCTTAAACGCAAAAAGAGGGAGAGGGGGTCGCGTAAATAAGCAGGGTCGCAAAAAAGCCTGACTTCATCACGATAGGCATATATGCGGTTCTTGCGTTATTTGCGATCTACCTCGCAGCGTCGCTCGGAACTTGTGTCGATATGTCACTTGACGAGAACGGAAAGCTTGATTTCGATAACTTCGCTAATAGCCTTGAAGCTACTGTTGCTGATACCGATCTGGTATTTGAGTACATACAGCTTGGCGGTTATGCGGTGATGTTCCCGATATTCACGGCTTTCGGTCTCGGATTGTACGTGCTGATGAAGGTCACAGGCAAGAAGAAGTTTCATAGAAAGGGTGAGGAACATGGTTCGGCAAAGTGGGCCGGCAGCAAGGAAATAAAGTCTTTGCTGGATAAGCCGCAGAAGCCGAAAAAGGAACAGTCCAAAAAGAACGCTGATAAGGGTGAATCGGAGAAAGCGGATACTCCGAAGAAACCTATGACAAAAGAAGAGAAGGAAGCTGAACGAAAGCGGCTGAAAGATCTTCGTGAAAAGCAGAAGGATGAAAAGAAAAAAGCCAAAGACGCTCTCCGAGATCAAAAGCGCAAGGAAGCGCAAGATAAGCAGGATGCTAAAAAGAAACGTAGAGCTGACGAAAAGGAAGCTGGTATAACATTCTGGAAAAAGGCTTGGGCAACGATAAAAGCGATTTATCAAAAGGCAAAAATGTTTGTTTTGCCGTTTGTGTCTAAAAAGTATAAAAAGCCGAAGCCGTTTATCAAGGATAATAACATCATTCTCACAAATGATGTAAAAATGTCGCTGAACACAAGACAGACGAGAAAGAATCTCAACGTCATGGTCATAGGTGGCTCCGGTTCCGGTAAGTCCCGATTCTTTGTAAAGCCAAATCTGATGCAGGCGAACACAAGCTATGTATGTACAGACCCGAAGGGAGAACTGCTTCGTTCGACCGGAAAGATGCTGGAACATTACGGCTACAAGATAAAAGTGTTTAACCTGATAGATATGCTGCACTCGAATAACTATAATCCGTTCAACTACATTTACGACACCGAGGGAAATTACAGCACCACGGCGGTTATTAAAATGGTGAACGTGTTGATGAAAAACACTCAGAAAGAAGGCGGCGGTAGCGGCGATCAGTTCTGGGATGATAGTACCAAAGCATTACTCGCGGCGTTATGTTTCTATCTTGTCGAATGTGAGAATAAGGAGAAGCAGAATTTTTCGGAGGTAATGAAACTTCTGAAAAAAGCGGAAGTCAAGGAAGGAAAAGAAGATTTCCAATCTGATCTCGACCTCATATTCGATGCGCTGGAGAATCCAGATAAGTACAAGTACGATAAGGACGGTAATAACGAGCAGTTCAAGGAACTAAACCTTATTGACCTTGCAAAATCAGCTAAACCGGCAAGTCAATATATGTGTCTTAAATACTATAAGGACTTCAAGAAGGCAGCCGGCGACACGGCGAAAAGTATATTGATTTCGACTGCCGTAAGGTTACAGGCGTTCAATATCCCGGAGGTTATGGACTTAACGTGCTGCGATAACATTCACCTTGAAATGATAGGTGACGAGCCGACCGCGATGTATATCATTATTCCGTCCTCGGACGATACGTTCAACTTCTTGGCAGCGATGATGTACACTCAGCTTTTCGATGTTCTCTATGACAGAGCGAATTTCAAGCATGGCGGGAGACTGCCGTTTCATGTGCGGTGCCTGCTCGATGAGTTTGCGAATATCGGCACAATACCGCGATTTGAAGAACTTCTCGCAACAATGCGTTCAATGGAAATATCCGCAAATGTAATTATTCAGAACCTTTCACAGCTAAAAAAGATGTACAAGGACAGTTGGGAAAATGTCCTCGGTAACTGTGACAGTCTCTTGTTTTTGGGAGGACAGGAGCCTACCACATTGGAACACGTTTCCAAAATGCTGGGAAAGGAAACGATCGACACGCGATCCCGGAACCGCACAAGAGGTCGGCAGGGCTCGACTTCCGAGAATGACGGAATCTTGGGGCGTGAGTTGATGACGGTGGACGAATTAAAGGTCTTGAAAGATAACGAGTGCATTTTGTTCGTTCGCGGTATTTATCCGTTTTTCTGCGATAAATACAAGATTGAGAAACATCCGAATTATGTGCTTTTGGAGGACTCGGATAAAGAGAACGCCTATCTTTTAAGCGACATACATACGGAACAGGCTCAATTCGAAATGCAGGAAAATACAGAAAAAGAAGATCTGATGACCGAGCCTGTGGATGAGGACGTCACAGATACAAAAGGAGATTCATCGGATATATCAGAAAAAGACCCTGACGAGGATGTGGAGGTTGTATCTGTCAAGAACAGCGATTTACTGGCGTTTAATTCTAATCATGAACACACCGACTGGCTGGAAGCGAAGAAAGGAATCCCGACAAAGGGATCAGAGCCTGCCGCTGTTGAGAAAGAGGACATGATCGTGACCAGTAATCAGACAAATCTAAAACCGCCGTACATCGAAGTCGAGGAAGAAAGCTATCTCGATGATTTTTAAAAATGAAATGTTGGAGGAAAAAAGATATGAGAGTAATAATTAACAAGGTCAAAGGTTCTGTTCGCACTTTTCTTATCAAGGCCAAAGGTCCTATTCACACAGTTTTTGACAAGGTCAAGGGCGGGGTGTACAAGCTCTTTAACAAGAAGCTGACGGAAGTGAAGGAAGACTGGGCTACTGCTGATAAGCTTACGGAGGAGCAGCGTGATGCGCGTCGTATGCGCGCGATACGCAAGATAACTACCGGTGTTATGGCTGCTTCCATGGCAATGTCGGTTATGGGTGTTACTTGTTTCGCAGAGGGAACCGGTGGCGAAGGTGTTGAGACGTTTAACACGGTCGTTGAGTTCATTGTCGATTGGGTGGCGAGAATCGGTCTCGTTGTCGGCTTTATCGGTGCGGTACAGTTCGCGCTCGGCTTTAAGGATGACTCCGCCGACGGTAAGACAAGAGGACTTATGTGTCTCGCGTCCGGCTTTATCGTTTTCGCAGTTGCTAAGGCTTACGATATGTTCAAGAGTTGATTTTTCTCTCCTTTTGGGGTGAGCCTCTTCGGAGGCTTGCCCTGTTGTGGGGAAACTCTTTCGGAAGGAGCTGACGAAAATTGATTGAATGGGCTACGGTGGAACAGTGGGTCCGTGACTGGCTCGATTCCATTAACTACACATTCTATAACGCTGTAAAAGCGTTGACAGTATCGCCGTTCGACAGCAGTATAAGGGTAATTGATACCGCGATGTCTGCTATCGAGGGTGTGGCGTTAGTTCTTGTCACAATGTTCTTCTTCATCGAGTTGCTCAATGAAACGATGCTGCTGAAAGTTCAGAGCTACGAACAAGTTTTCAAGCTCGTTTTCAAATTCGTTATGGCAAAGGTCATAGTTGAGAACGCGCGCGGAATCATGGGAATTATCTATAACGGCTTCAATTCGATTGCCGTGAACCTGACGCAGGATAATTACGGATTCCTATCGAAGTTTACGACAGATGCGGTAATACAACAGCCGGCAGATGCAGGATTTCTTAATCTGAATTACCTGTTCAAGTACCTTGAAACGATGCCAACGTTCTTCATTCTTATGGGCGCGTGCTGGGTAATAAACCTTATTCTGCTCGGCAGACTTTTTGAGATAATCGTATATACCGTTATCTCTCCGATACCGCTTGCGACATTCGCAGCAGAAGGCTGGCACGACAGCGCAAA
Source organism: uncultured Clostridia bacterium (assembly GCA_946617595.1). Classification (GTDB taxonomy): domain Bacteria; phylum Bacillota; class Clostridia; order Oscillospirales; family Ruminococcaceae; genus Ruminiclostridium_E. The sequence goes on along the minus strand of CAMOKN010000024.1, from coordinate 13,919 downwards.
GGCTTTCATAAAGAGTTATGCGGCGGTCTGCTTACAGGGACTTGTGGTAGTAGTTATGTTCTACGCATTTTCACAGGTAGCAGATCTACTAGGCGGTACGGACAGCATGGGAATAACGATAACGGCATTGGCACTGGCGCTCGGTGTGGCAAAGAGCGGACAATGGGCAAGACAAGCAGTAGGCGCATAGCGAGAGGGGTGTGCCTATGAAAATACAGCAGGAAGATCTGTACCCTCTCACATTTATCATAAGCGGGCTGCTGGGGCTCGAATACACGATATACAAGATCATAGAATGGACTTCAGGAGGTTGATAACATGAGAAAGATAATAACAATTTCGATCGCGGTGGCCGGAGTAGCCGCAATAGTAACAGGCGCGGTCATCACAATACGCGCTATAACTCGCAAAAAGGGCGGCTATGAGCAGCTCACGGTTGATGATTACGTCAATGATAAGACGCTTTCACAGCAGGCCGGAGAACAGAATACATAATCACAAAACGGCTACAAATACAAAACGGAGGAAATTAAGATGAATTTACACAATGACCTTATGAGAGCGAAGATCGAGCATGACTGCTCTCAGTGCATATACAAGTGCAACAGGCATTCTGCCTGTGACGAGTTCGTCCCGGAGGATATGTCTGACTTCATGGAATATGTGGTCGATACTCTTATCGAAACGGTGGTACCGAGCAAGGATAGAAAGCTCAAGCGCCGTCCAGTAAAAAGCAAGATTCCGTATGATGATAAGATCCCGCCGCTGGATTACTACTATGTTGCGCTTGTAAATGATACTCTTTCGGAAATACGCAGAGGTCACATTGCGTACATATTCAGTTTAGAACAGCTCCGTGATGTAATGAGATTCGAGCCGAGGGTGCTTGTAGAGTACATGCCCGAAGCAGAATCTTACAGGGTGTCGCTCAAATGAAAAGAGCAAGGGGGTGACTCCAATGGTTATGGGCTGCATAGTTCTCGGTATGCTGACTGCCGGAATATTAAGCAGTTTCGGCATATCGAGGGCGGTCACTAAATATGAAAAGCTTCACGATGGAGAGTATTGGGGGAATGAATAAATATGATTGAGATACGCATACCGAAGGAGATAAAGAACTACCGCGAAAAGCTGTTCTTCGGCCTTACGCTGCGACAGTGTATATGTGCGGGTGTGGCACTCCTGATATGTGTTCCGCTGTATATCTTCGGCAGGAACTTCATACCGCAGGAATTAGTATCATGGCTTGTGATACTGATAGCCGCTCCGCTGATGCTTGCAGGCTTTTTCAAGTACAACGATATGTTCTTTGAACAGTTCGCGGTTGAGTTCTTCTACTTCTATTTCTTCCCGCAGAAAAGAGTTTACTCTTACGAGCCTGTCTTCTCCGATCTCCGTGCGAAATATTTAGAGGAGGAACTGGAGTCGGAGCTGGGCTCAAAGGGAGAAAAGTCGGTCGTTAAAAAGCTTTCAAAGAAGCTTTGGAGGTCACGATAAAGCGTGATCCCGGAAAGGAATGTTGCAATGGAGAATAACATGATCCCGGTTGTAACAAGCTCGGTTCCCGAACCTGCCGAAACGGATATACATTCGGCGGGATTATTCGCGGGTGCGATCAGAATAACTACGGCGGATACGGAAACGAGTGAAGAAACAACCACTATTAACACTACGGAGGTACATAATGAGGTCTCGGAAGAACAGCGAGATGAAGAAAGTTCTCATTCAGAGAAAGAAGAAATCACTACCACAGGAACAGAAGCCGTCGCTGATGAAACCCTGCGGATCGAAACAGAGATTTCGTCCGGTACGACGGATAACGCCGTAACGGAAGTGACCGCTGAAACGACAGTACCTGCTATTGTTACGGAAGTATCCGAAACGGAAGCGGTCACGGAAGTCCCGGAAGAAACGGTAGTTTCCGAGGGTAACGACGCTGTGGGCGGAGCCGCATTTCTGTTGGTCGGTGCTGTGGGCGCGGCTGCGGCGGCTGGGGCGTTCCTGCACAAAAAGAAAAGAAAGTCCGGCGACGCGGACGATCAGAGCTTATCTGCGAAGGAGCGCGACGCCGCAAGAATCAATAAAGGCAAGAAGAAAAAGCCCAAGAAAAAGGCTATAAAGAAAAAGCGCGTAGTACCGAAAACGACGCAGAAAACTCTGCCGTATGTGCATGTTTGCGATGATTACATTTTCCTTGTGGACGAGCATAAGTACAGTAAGACCTACAAGTTTGAAGATGTGAACTACGCTATCGCAAAGCAGGAGGAACAGGAGAGTATTTTCCTCGGCTATTGCTCGGTGCTTAACAGCTTCGATACGAACGCCGATATTCAGATCACGGTACATAATAACCGTGTAAACAAGGCTGACTTCGATGATATGGTGCTGCTCAAACATAAGGGTGACAAGTTCGATCACTACATTGATGTTTACAACAAAATGCTGGTCGAGAAAATGGAGCAGGGACAGAACGGTATCATCAGGAATAAGTATCTTACAGTCTCGGTGCAGGCGGCTGACCTTGAAAGCGCAAAGGCAAAGTTCAACACTATCGACATTGACCTGTATAACGCTTTCAAGAAGATAGGATCGGTAGTAACGCCGCTGACTTCCAATGAGCGCATCGTTATGCTCAAGGATATATTCAGAAACGTTGATGAAAAGATACCGACGTTCGATCAGAACGACTATATCCGCGGCTCCGAACGTGCTTACTGCTGCCCTGATTACTTTGAGTTCAAGAAGGACTATTTCATGTGGGGCGACAAGTACGCGAGAACGATGTTCATCAAGGACTTGCCCGCAAGTCTGAAAGACAATATGCTTACGGACATAACGAACACAAACCTTGATGTTATGGTTTCCGTGAATATCGCTCCGGTTGATCCTTACAAGGCTTTAAAGATAGTTAATCATCAGCTTACGTCAATGCGTGCGAACAAGCTGCAGGCAGAGAAAAAGGCAATACAGTCCGGCTACACTTCGGACGTAATAAACGAAGAACTGAAACATTCGCTCGTTGAAGCCGAGGAACTGCTTGACGATCTGCGTTCAAAGAACCAGAAGATGTTCCTTAATAACATCATTATCATGGTTACGGGCAAGGATTATGAGGAACTCGAAAACAATACGGAAGCTATCGAGGGCGTTATCCGTAAGCATATCTGCTCGGTATCTACGCTGAAATTTCAGCAGGAAGCAGGTATGCAGTCGGTACTTCCTCTCGGAAACTGTACACTTAATCTCCGCAGAACGATGACAACGGAAAGTACAGCGGTATTTCTGCCGTTCTCGGCAAAGGAAATATCTCAGAATAACGGAATGTACTACGGACTGAACGCACTGTCAAACAACATGATAATATTCAGCAGATTATCGCTGAAAAACCCGAACGGCTTTATTCTCGGCTCGCCGGGTTCTGGTAAGTCTTTCGCGGCAAAGAGGGAAATGCTCAATGTGTTCCTTGCGACAGGTGATGACATAATCATCATTGACCCGGAACGCGAGTACACCAACCTTGTCGCGGCAATGAACGGCTCAACGATCTATGTCGGACCGAGCAGCAAGAACTACATCAATCCGCTGGATATGTCAAAGGACTATTCCGATGATGAATCTCCGCTGGTTATGAAGTCCGACTTTATTCTGTCGTTCTGTGAATGCCTTGTCGGTAAACAGGGCTTGACAGCGAAGGAACGCGGTATCATAGACCGCTGCCTGACAATGACATACGGCGAGTATGTGCAGAACTTCGATCAGAACAAGCTGCCGACGCTTATGGACTTCTATGAAAACCTTAAAAATCAGCCTGAGAAGGAAGCACAGGGATTGGCACTTTCATTTGAGCTGTATATCAAGGGCAATCTGAACGTGTTCGCGCATAAGACGAACATAAATCTTACGAACAGGGTAGTTTCGTTCGATATTAAGGATCTCGGCAAGCAGTTGAAGACTATCGGTATGCTGATAGTGATGGACTTTATCTGGAACAAGATCACGGAAAACCGCGCGAAAGGCAAGAGAACATGGATATACATGGATGAGATATATCTTCTGTTTGCAAATGAGTATTCCGCGAACTTCCTCTTTGAACTCTACAAGAGAGCGAGAAAGTGGGGCGGTGTACCGACAGGTATTACTCAGAACGTCGAGGATATGCTTAAATCTGAGACCGCACGTTCAATGCTTTCAAATACTGACTTCGTAATGATGCTTAATCAGGCGACTTCCGACAGGATACAGCTTGCGAAACTGCTGAATATCTCGGATAATCTTCTGACGTATGTAACGAGCAGCGAAAGCGGACAGGGACTTATCTGCTGCGGCGGCTCTATTATTCCGTTCAGAGACAAGTTCCCGCATAACGAACTGTACGAGCTGATGACGACGAACCTTGCGGAGATAAATGAGAACAAGAAGAAAGCGGAGGCGTAAAAGGAGATGTGATACATGGGCATAAAAACAAGTGTTGAGCGTCATGAGCATAGTATCCATTCGCAGAACCGTGTCGTTACGAATTATGCCGAAAAGTTGAAATCGAAGGTTATCTCCAATGGTCACAGACAGGCTCTTTTGAAAGAAATGCAGCTTGAACTGACAGCGGAACAATACAGACAACCTCTGCGCCGGTTCTACAATCATAATACAGTCCGGAGTTATGATGACGATGTAGAATTTGGCGATAATTTCTCTCCTTTCAATCAACCTTTATTCAATCCCGTGCAGACAGGCGGCCAAGATGACCTGTCTGTACGGAAAAAGGTTGATAACAACTACATCAAATCCAAGCGCAGTAATGGATATATACGTACCGCACAGCTTCGGTTCACCGGAGAAGCGAAGAAGGTCGTTGATGAAGCAAAAGAAGCCGAAACCCGGTATAACGATTTTGTAAAAGCACAGCGGTTAAAGATGATCACTACTTCCGAGAATAAGAAGAAGGAACGTCGTAAGAACGAGGTCAAGCGGTATGCAGAATCAGAGCGGAAAGCTGTAGAACTGAAAAATCAGAAGTTCACGACAGCAAAAATGGATAGCGATGATTCCGTAGCAATAGAAGCTGTACAGACCGTGACTGCGGGTGTTGCGTCCGCTGCGCAGATGGGCGGATATATCCGTACTGCTGTTGGCGGGACCGGCAAAGCAGCAGGGAAGATTGCAACAGCGGTCAAGACCCGGCACATCTTTACCCAGAAAAGCTCGATCAAGGACTTCGGGCATATAGCGACTGCGGTGTCAAGCGGCGTGGCAAATATCGCAAAGGATACAGGACAGCAGCTTATCCGAACGAAGATCGACAAATCTACGGTAACGGATACCGGAACGGAAGCTATCAAGCAGGGACTTACGGAAATACGCTATGTCGATAATGCTCGAAAAGCTGTTCTGAATACGGCTCGAACGACTGTCAAAGCCGGCAGAGCAATAAAGAATATGCCGAAAAATACCAAGAAACAGGTCAAGAGAATAAAGAAAACCGCCAAGAGAACGAAGAACGCGATTGTAGCTGTCGCAAAGGTCATTGAAAAAATTATTACCTCCCCGATAGGACTGATAATACTATTGGTTCTTGCAGTAATCGCCCTGCTGGTCTTTCTGATTATTCTAATAGTAACTGTGGTAAGTGCGCTTATTAGCAGTCTTTTCGGCTGGCTCGGTGATTCCGGTGGTACGCAGAGAAATGTTGAAGAAGTCGTTTCGGGATATACCGCTTCGGTCGATGCCCGCATTGATGAGATCAAGGCTGACATTCATCACATAGTAGATGAATTTGTATGCGACAGGCGGCAGTTCCCGCCGTATGAGGAAATAACCGAATTGAATCAGTTCGGGAACAGAGTGCTGAATGATATAGACAGCAACGAAGTAATTGCTATTCTTGCGACTCTCCGATACCGGGATGTTAATTCAGATGTGGGCATAAGTGAAATGATGTTCACGGATGCTGAGATAGCAGAGGTAATAGAAAGATACTATGATTTCAACTATTACTATACATACGGTCATTGCAGCGGTTGTAAGGAAGGACATACCGAGGACGGCGGAACGTACATCTATTGCGACGTAGATCATCAATGGCTGCATGGTGAGGTAGTGAACTATACTCTTGACGAAGTGCTGGCAAGCTACGGATTTACCGCTGACGAGTTGAATATGTTTGAGATATTTTACGGACAGGTCGGAACATTGGGAGGAGGATAAAATTGTTTGACTTTTTTAAATCGCGTAAACGGCATAGCGGTGAGATGTCCGATAAGCGAAAGCTGATAAGCAGGATAATCGTTGCGGTAGTGCTGATTGGCGGAATCATAGTCGGCTTTCTGATTTCGGACAATACGGAAACGGAGGTCAATATCGCTGATGTGTTCCGCTTCCGGTTCAGCATAGTGGACGCTATTGTGATCGGACTGCTGTTCATCGTGTATATCGTTATTCGCATAAACAGGAGGCGAAACGGTGGAAAATAAGAATGATAAGTATCAGGCGGCTTTGGAAAAGTGCGAACAGCTTATTATCAACACACATAAGCACCTTGAGTACAACAAGAAAATGCTTCGGTGTTATGAGAGAAAGAAACGCAGAATAACAAAGCTGATGGAGGATCAGAAATATGTTCGCCTGCGGGCGACCATGAGCGAACAGGGCGTGGACGCTGAGGAGTTATACAAAGCCTTAAAAAGCGGTAAGCTGAAAGGCTTTAAGCGTCCGGAAAAGGAAGATACCGTCGAAAAGGCGGTAACAGATAACAAAGAAAACAATGAAAACACGGAGGAAGAAGATTATGGGAATAGTAAGCATTTCGAAGATTCAGGAAGCACTGGTTGAGTTCTGCCGTTATCAGGCGGAGTACACGGTATCGGAGACCGAGGTTCGTAAGCTGATAGATTCGGCTTTCTTAGCGGCTCAGTACACCAGAAGGGTAAGTCTTATTACGCACGAGATCAGCAGCTATGCTATTGAACTCGACGGTGAGGACGAGACTGAAATCTGGGACGATGAAGCGTTCGATGCGTCGCTTGTAAGCGAGGACGGCGTTATAATCGGAACTTTCTTCGAAGAACCTATGGGTGGTTCTATAGGTGGAGAGGTAATGGTATCAAAGGGCTATCAGGTCGTATATGACTGCGCTACTGATGATATACTGCTGCTGTATGTGGTCGGGACTGAGAGTACGGACGGCTTGAATACCTTCTATCGTGTAGAAACAGAGGATTTCAAGGACTTCAACATTTACGGGTTTATCGCGAGTGTTGCTGCACAGACCTGCATGAACCTTGTGTGAGGAGGATAAAACAATGAGTGTGCTGATAATCGCTGAAAAGCCGTCAGTAAGTGCGTCTATCGCTTACTGTGTCGGGGCGTACAACGCTGTCGAGTATGGCGGCACCTTCTATCGCGAGGGTAACGGCTACATAGTTGCAAACGCGCTCGGACACCTTATCGGGCTCGGAATGCCCGAAGATTACGGCTGGGGTAAATGGGAGCTTGAAACGCTCCCGCTTATCCCCGAAAAGTTCAAGCTGTTCCCGTTAAAGGGATATGAAGGACAGATAAAGATGCTCCGCGAGCTGTTCGGGCGTGATGATGTTAAAGAGATCATAAACGCTTGTGATGCAGGGCGTGAGGGTGAGTGCATTTTCGGGTATCTGTACAGATATTTCGACTGCAAAAAGCCGGTCAAGAGACTGTGGATAAGTTCTCTTACCGATGAAAGTATTAAGCAGGGAATGAAACATCTTCTCAAAGGTGAGGACAAGGCTCTGCTTTTTGAAGCGGGATATGCTCGCGCAAAGGCCGACTGGATACTCGGTATGTCGCTTTCCCGCTTTTATAGTATCGTAAATAACGACGCACATAAGGTTGGCAGGGTGAAAACGCCTGTTCTGAACATTATTGCCAGTCGTGATGAAGAAATAGAACGTTTCGACAAGAAGCCCATATACAGAGTAATGCTTGACAATGGCGCTGAATATGTAAATACCTTTGATACAAAGGCGGATGCTCAGGCTATCGTAAATAAATGTATGGGCGGGACCGTAGTCGTGACTTCCGTTAAGACAGATCATAAGACAGAAAACAGACCGCTTCTGTATAACCTTACATCATTACAGCGAGATGCTAACGATGTTTACGGTATTACGGCGGCTGATACTCTGAACGCCGCACAGTCGCTTTATGAAAAGAAGCTGCTGACATATCCGAGGACGGACAGCAATTATCTCTCCGATGACATGAAGCCGCTTATCGAGAGCATCGTCAAGTGCCTTTCCGATTATGACGCTGAAAGGATCGCGGGACTTCTGAAACAGGGTCTCAACATTGATAAGCGCGTTATAGATAACAGCAAAATAAGCGATCATCATGCGCTTATCCCGACGAACCTTATCGGAAGGCTGAATGAAATGGAGCTTTCCGCAAATGAAAAGTGCGTCATAGAGTTGGTTATAAACCGCTTTCTCTGCGCTCTCGATAAGCAGTATGAGTATGACGAGATAAGGTATGAATTTAACGTGAACGGCGAGGTTTTCAGACTTCTGGATAAGCTGCCTACTTCACTCGGCTGGCGTAAATACGATAGGAAAGATCGCGGTGAGGAAGCTGAAAACCCGCCGAAGTATGCGGTAAACTGCCGTTTCAATGCTGATAACATTTCTATCGTTGAGGGCGAGACCACACCCCCGAAGCGTTTCACAGAAAGTACGCTCTTGTGGGTAATGGAGAACATTGACAGACTTGTTGAGGATAAGGTGCTTAAAGGTTACGTCAAGGAACGTGGACTCGGAACTCCCGCAACACGCGCTGCGATAATCGAGGAACTTATCTCGGCGGGATATATCAAAAGAGAAAAGAAACAGCTTATCTCTACCGATTTCGGCAGGGAGTTTGTGAAGTCGCTTCCCGAAACCGTAACGTCTGCTGACCTTACGGCACATTGGGAACAGATGCTTAATGATATTGAGAAGGGCAAAGCTGATGTGAATGTCCTTCTTGATGAGATCATCGAGATCATTCGTAATACCGTTGATTGTGAAAAGGCGGTCACGGAAAGGGAACAGGTCACGCGAAAGCATGAACTCGGTAAATGTCCGCGCTGTGGCGCTCCTGTATATGAGAGTGCAAAGACATATCATTGCAGCGCCGGACGCGATAAATGCAGTTTCTTCATCTTCAAGAACGATAAGCGTATCGGTCGTCCGTTCAAACAGCAGGAACTTACGGAACTGTTAGAGAACGGCAAGGCGCTGTTCAATAACTGTATATCCTCAAAGGGGCATAAGTACAGCGCGATTTTTTCTTTAGGAGAAAAGGACGGGTACGTGAACCTGAAGTTGGAGGAGTTTGTCGGAGATAAAGAGAAAAAGCCGGCATAATTGTCTGAATGGAATGTTGGGAGGAATAAATGAGCAGATATAATACCGTCCTCTATAATTGGACGGAAATAACAAACCGTCTGATGAAGAATAAGCAGGAACTCGCGCAGTTCCTGCGGTTCTCGGCGGGTATGTACAAGCAGTCTTTTTCTGATGCTGCGCTGATATACTTCCAGAATCCGCATGCCACAAAGGTAGCTACGCTCGAAACATGGAACAGACTCGGAAGGGTCGTAAACAGGGGTGAGCATAGCATATCGGTATTCGGTGAGGGTACAACAGCAAGGCACTTGTTCGATATATCGCAGACGAACGGTAAGCGTATCCCGGATCTCTGGAAGATAACAGAGGACATAGCAGGAGATATTACCGACGTTATCAACGACAAGTACGGAAAAGAGTGCAAGAACATACAGGAAACAATTGCGGCGGTGTCCGTTGACAGCATAAAGGGCAGACTTAATGATGTTGAGTATGCGACAGGGCAGATGAAACTGACTCAGGAGCAGATTACGAAATATCAGCAGTCGCTTGTGTCGGCGGTTCGTTTTGTGGTATCTAACCGCTGCGAGATCGAGGGCGGTATGAAGCTGTCCGGCGGAATAAATCTCGCCGCGGCGGATATGTTCAAAGATACGCGCGATCTTATCCGTTTTTGTGATATGGTCCAGCGTTCGGCAAAGGACACATTGCTCGAAATAGAGCATGAGATAGTACAGATTCAGAAAAGAAAGAAGGAACAGTCTTATGAGCGAGAAAATGAGCCCGAAAGGTCAATATCTGTCTCAGATGGAGTACACACCGAATCCGAAGATCGCGGAGCTGTTGAAAAGGCCGATAGGTCAGTGGGGCAGAATGTGGCAGGAATGGATAATGCTGGAGTACCCGTCGGAAGTACAGATATACATAATGGAGGGCAAGTGGCAGATGATCCCGCGCCGGATAGACGAGGAAGCAGAGACACGCTTTCAGGAACTCGACAAAGAGTATCGGGAGCAGAATCCGCGTCCGAAAACATTTCAGCAGATACGCGAGTGGGAGAAAATGCGCCTGCTGACAATAGAACATCAGGTGATGAAGGAAGTCGTATTTCACCTGAGAATGTAACTCCCGATGATCTGATAAACATGAACCTTAATGCCGATTTTAACCGCAGACTCGATAACTACGAGATCGCGGGCTGGGCATTTAAGGATGCAAGCGGTACGGATATTGAGCCTGTCGAATACTTCAACAGATATATTGCCGACAGGTATTCTCCGATACAGCAGCAGGAGATCCGTGATATTATGGAAGCCGCAATTCAGAACGAAAAGCGGCTAAATTTGCCGGAACAGGTAATCGAAGAAAAGAGAGACCCAGTTGACCTGCCGGATAATGAAGCTGTCGAAACGGTCTCTGAAATTGAGGAAACTCCGGTTGAGCCTGTTGTTATCAATAACAGTTTCGTTGATACAGGGCTTTTACCGCCTCTGACGGATGAAAACCTGATAAATGCGATAATAAAGAACGACAGGTTCTTCAAGGTCAAGAAAGACGAGATAGCAGCTTACTTCGCTGAAAATGATGATCCCGATAAACGTGCGGAGTTTATGAAAACCGCGATAAATCCCGATTACAGCGAGCTTGATGTGGGTGATGGGCGCGTAGGCTACAAAACGTTTGATAACGGGCTCAATGTATGGGAAGGCAGTTCATATCTTTCTCGTATAAAGGAATCGGGGCTTAGCTGGGATCTTGTGCAGAGCCTTACTGCTGCCCTTATCGAGAAGGGGGAATATCTTGATCCTGAAAAGAAACTTGAGAAAAAGGCTTCGCGCTCGTCGGCTAAAGGTGCTGATGATAAGCTCGTTATCTATTCTTTCCGTGAGGAAAACAGCAGTATCATTGCAAGCTGCGAGGTCAGTGACAGAAGGTTTGAAGCCCCGATAGAGCGTACCGAGGATGATACTCCGTACATAATGGACGGAAATAAGCCGTACAAGCTGAGTGATAGTCAGGTTTATGATCTGGATCAGTTCGAGACCTATCGAGCGCCGATAAAGCACGATAAGAATGGTTTTTATGCCGATGATCTGGACACCGGTGATACGGTAAGGCTTGATGGTGAAATGTGGACGGTCGAGAAAAAGACCGAAAACATGATTCATCTTACTCGCGAGTCCGGCGAAGATAAGAATATCTACGATAACTGGCAGGAAAAGATCACGCAAATGGGATTTGAGTATATCCCGGCGGGCGCGCCTGTACAGACAAAGCAGAAAAGCCTGTTTGAGAACGATGATGAGCCTGTAGAAACCGGGGAACAGCTTTCGTTCTTCGGCGAGCCGGTTGAATCGACTGAGCCTAAAAAGCCGAAACATCCAAAAAAACGTGATAAGATGCGGCTTGTTTATCACGCGGTTGATGTTACACCTGAAATGATAAATTTCGCTCTGAAATGCGGCAGCAACGAACCGAGAAGTGTCGGACGTATTGCATATCAGTTCATGCTCGGAAAGAGCGATGTGGAGAATGCAGAGTTTCTGCGTAAGGAGTTCAAGACAGACGGTCGTGGATATATCATGCCCGACGGAACGCACCTGTCGGCTTGGTTCGATAAGGACGGTATAACGCTCGGTGTCGGTGAGACTGCTTTCAATATCGTTACAAAAGAGCGTATCAGTTGGGAACAGGCTTCGCAACACATAAACGAGCTGCTTGAAAACGGTGAGTATTGTGTGCAGGACGAGATAGATCTGTCTGTAGGAAATGAAGTCAAAGACCTAGCAGAAAAGCTGTGGTTTATTCATCAGGACATAGACCGTGAATCCGGCGTGGAGTATTTCATACCGGAAGAAAAGTTCAAGGGCGGGTTCCCAGAATCACATAAGCGCATAATGGCCGATCTTGCTGATCCCGAAACGCTGAAAAAGTATATCAGCGGCATGGAGGACTTTATTCGTAAGTATGAGGAAAACCGAGATATATTGCGGTTTCACTTTCATAGACCGAAAGAAGCTCTTGCCCGTATGCGCGATTTACAGATACAGCGTAAAGAGTTTATAACAAAGCATGATTTCAGATTCGAGCCTGCTTTCTTTGTAACAGAAGACGAAAAGGACGATATTCTGTTGCACCATTACGGTTATAGGGACGGAAAGTTCAGCATAGCCAAATTCTTTGAGCAGAACGATGACGAAAAAGAAAGGATAAAGTATCTCAAAAAGCAGTACGGCGAGGGTGGCTCCAGTCACTTAGGCTTTAGTGTTTCATACAGCGCAAAGGGTATTCGCTGCGTTAAATCCGATCTCGATTTCGGAACAACTGCTTACAATGCAGAAATGAAGTGGGACGAGATAGCTTCGCGTATTGAGCGCCTTATCGCTGACGGCAAATACATCACGCAGAAGGATATTGACGAGCGTATAAAGGATGCTCTCTACGACCTGAAATACAACGATCCGAACGAATATACAGAGCAGTATCTATTTGAAAAGGCAAAAGCTGTACTCGATGAATACGGTATAGACAAGTAACCTTTTTAGCTTCATAATTTGTCATAGCCTCAGTTTCTTCTTGTAGTTGGTTTAACAATGGCAACCGATTTGTGAGAATCCTGATCATGCGAGACCCTTCCATCTAATGCCTGTTCTCTAACAATCAGATTGTTGACATATTCGCCCTTAGAAATGCCATAATAAGTATCTTTGATTTCATGATATGCGATATTCAGATTGTTGCAGTTCTCAAGCTCTGCCTTGAGGACTGCAATTTTTTCGTCAAGATCACGATACTCGGATTTAAGTCGATCAATACCGGGCAGGTCGGTTGCGCCATGACGAGAAAGCATCTGCTTGACAACCTGTAAACGCATTTTGTCGGATAGTGACAGTCTGTCTCGGTTAGACAAATCTTTGTATATTTCCACCTGTTGTAACAACTTCTCTGTTTCTGCGTGGCGAACGATAATTGCATTAAACTCATCGGTCAACTTCTTTATCTTTTCTTCCAATTCATCTGATTTTGCATCGAGGTCACTAATGGAGTTAATACCTAAACGATTAATAAGTGCAAGCTGGGCAGTCAACTGGAATACATCGCGGTCGTTATGCGGCAGGTACGGCAAATCATCATCGCGCTTGTTTTCTTTCTTTTTTCCTTCGGCTATACGTTTAGCAAGCTGAGTAATTATGTCTGCATAGCAGATCGTCAATACTTGTCCCTTGTTATATGCATCCTCACGGGAAGCGTTGCCCAGATCGTCTTTCCAAAGAATACGGGAATTGATGCTGTCAATGGTGTAATCATCGCCTATTGTTTTCAATCGTGTAAAACGCTGCTGCCCCGGAGCGCGTATCGCTGTATGCGCTCCGTACTTAATTTCGTATCCCTTTTCTTCAAGGGAGGCAGCAAGTTCATCATAGTTTTTTGAGCATAGCACAAGTGTATCTATTGTTGCTTGACAAGCAAAATGCCAAATTTTGACAAGCAAAATGCAAAAATTTGAAATTTGGTGGAAAATGTTAAAAGTGTGGAAAACCCCCGAAAGTGGCAATTTAAAGCCAT
>CAMOKN010000023.1 GCA_946617595.1 uncultured Clostridia bacterium | reverse complement strand
GTAGGGGAGACACCCTCAACACCCCGCAAGCCCTTTAAAAAGGGCTTGATCCTAAATTAACTCCCGTTAAAACGGAACTTGAAAAGTCACTTCACAGTTCACTCAAATACTTTTTTTACAAACTGAGCACAGAGCAGATCAATTGCTCTGTGCTTTTGTTTATGGCCCGAGAAAGGCATCAAGTTTTGCAGTGAGTTCAGTCTGCGTCTCTTCGCTTATCACCGCGTCACTGTATCTTTCTGCCATTGTGGTGAGAAGATCATACTTTGCAAGGATATCGTCCTTTGTTATGCCGGCATCGCCGTATGCTTCAGGCGGACTGTTCAGCAGCCATTCGGGAGTGTAAATCCTGTCTCCCTTGACTATAGCCTCCGGCGTTGCAAATGCCGCAGCTATCTGCTCCGCGTCCATTGTAAGGATAATATCCGCTTCTTCACGGGTGAGCGTTATGCCGTCTCCTCCCGTTCCGGTGTCCGCAGCGTCATAAAGCGCGGTGCGTGCGTCCCCGGTCGGAATTTCAAAATATTGTATGAAAGAATATATGTTCAGCCCGTCCTCTAATCTCGTCCTGTCGTCATATTCCCCGCTGAATACGGCATTGACATATTCAGACCATTTTTCGCCGTATATCACTATGCCGTCTTCATCGACCGATCTTACCCCGTCAACAAGATCCATAAGCTGATCCGGTATGAGAGTCAGAGAATAGGTGTATGGATCAAGAAAAGGATCGGTGCCTATAATACCGGTCGCTGCATCAGCGCTTCCGGCGATCTTTACAGCAGAACTGTCAGCACTGCCGTTGTCATAGTCACTGTCGTCGTCCGGCATAACGTCTTCCACCGCTTCGGGTGCAATACTGTTATCCTGGACCGGCGCCGCTTCCTCACAGTCCGCTTCGTCTGCCGCAGTATCCGACGTTTCGTCAGATTCTGCGTGACCGGCAGCTACGGGTTCTTCCGAGGCTATCCTCATATCACCGCTTTCGGGCTCCTCATCTGCCGATTCCTTTTCCTCCGGTGCCTCAAGGGCAGCCATTACATTATCTCCGTCTTCGCCGCCTGCATCGAGAGAATCAATACTGAACATCTCCGCGTCCATTGCGTCTTCTGGATCGTCCCCGGTTTCATCGCTGTCATACGACGCACCTTCGGTCATTCCACTTTCTGCGATCATGCTTCTTTCGGCTGTGGGCGCAGTACTGTTGGTCACAGCTGTGCCGATACTTCTGTTTGAATTGTTTATCACAAGTAAGGTACCGCCTGCCGCAAGCGCAACTGCCGCGGCGATCCCGCCGTATTTCACAACATTCAGGTGCAGCGGAGCCTTCTTCTTTCCTGCCTCTTCACTCATCATTGCCGAGATCCTGTCAAGCAGCTCCGGAGAGGGTGAAATAGTGTCAAAAGCAGTATGAAGTTGTTCTTTAAACATCGAATTCCACCCCTTTCAGCTTTTCTTTGAGCATATCCCGTCCGCGGGAAAGTCTTGTTTTAACATTTGTCTCGCTTGTTTTTACCGCCTTGGCGATCTGCGCAACGCTCATATCCTCATAATAGAACAGATAAATTGCGGTGCGGTACATTTCCGGCAGCTCAAGCAGCGCGTCCATAACATCGGACTTTGTCTCAGCCGCCTTTATTGCCGGATCCTCGGCACCCTCATTAGGGTCAGGCTCAGAAAAGTCGCGGTGGCGGTTCCACGCTGAAGCTGCAAACGATCTTGTACAGTTTATGGTTATCCTGATGAGCCACGACTTGCGGTGCTCCTCATCGTTATAAGTCTTATCAGCCCTTATGTACCGCAGGAATACTTCCTGCAATATATCATCGGCATCGAAGGTACTGCCTGTTCTTGAATAGGCAAGGCGGTACACCATATCCGCGTATTTTCTCATAACGGCATCAAAGCTTTCCCTCGTACGCAAGGAAAGTTCCGTCATTTTATATTCCTTTCACAATCATATTCCATCTCAAAATCTCATGCCCATCGGGGACTTTCACATATAACACTTTGCATTAATGCAAAAGGTTGCAGGATCCGATAAATATTTTTTCATCAGTTCACTAAAACCAATGCCGGCAGCAATTTTTTCGCCGCCGGCATTATGGCAGGAACAGACCTGCCGGTTTCAGGACGATACAGAAAGTATCCTGTCAGATTTCCTTGATGCTCTTTATCACAGCGCTGCTGTGGTTTGCACCGAACTGTTCGGAATAAAGTATCTTCACATTAGTGAGAGTTACTTCTACCTTTTTTGAAATATTTGCTTTTCCGCCGTTGAGCAGGCTGTTCAGCTCGCTGTTGTCGGCATAGTTTTCAAAGAGGTTGCCAAGCAGGAACCTCTGGCTGTCGCTGTAGAAAGCAGGACCGTCACCATTGACCTTCTGTACTCCGTCATCTGTGAAGATCTCCGAAGAGTCAAAGTCCGGGGAGATGTACAGAGTGTCCGAGGTCGGATCGCAGGCGCAGGGTAATCCCGCATATGAACTGTCGGGAGTGAATATCATATCACCGCTCATTATAGCATACTGCTCATCAAAGTAGAAACGGAGAATGCCTGTAAGCGTGATCTCTCCGTCAAGCTCGACGTTATTTCCGAACACCGTGCTGTTCTCGCCGCTGTTGTTTCCGGAGATCTGTATATTTGTGCTCTTTACCGTAAGACCGCCGAAGGTGTCTCCGACCTTGACTTCACGGATCTCTCCGAGCGTTGCTGTTTCACCGCTGTATTCAAAATCTTCGGTATTGAAAAGCGCGGGCTCGGTGATGCTGTCATGCCAGAGTCCCGATGCCATACGTACAAACGCGGTATTGTAGCTCTTGGTGAAGCCTTCTTCCCACTCGCTTTCGACCTTGCCGTCTTCGGAATAGAGCACTGTTCCGTTCGGGAAACTGATAAGCTGGGTCTTTCCGGAGTTGTCCTCCTGTGCCTGCTCGGTCTTCGCTTCTGTTTCCTGCTTTTCAGATGTAGTGTCGGCAGGTGCAGCTTCTGCCGCAGTCGTTGTGGTCGCCGCGGAAGCGGTCGTGGTCGTGGTCTGTGCAGCATTGTTGTTTCCGCATGAAGCGCAGGCAATTAATGCCGCCGACAATGCGAGCGTTGCAATGATCTTTTTCATTTTACTTTCTCCTTTGTTGTAATTTTCCACAAAATTTAAAGGCGAAATCAACAAAATTTGCAAAAATAAATGAAATTATTTTTTAATAATGGTATAATGATCTTGCGGTCTGTTCTTGCAAACTTTATCCGCCCTCTATAGGCTATACCGCACAAAGATTGTACGTGAATTGCGCCGTCAGACTTTTCGTCAGATTGTACAGAAATGACGCATGGCTTTTGAAGGTTTCTCTTTTGCGCTGCATCTTCGTTACCGCTTATATGCGT
>CAMOKN010000022.1 GCA_946617595.1 uncultured Clostridia bacterium | reverse complement strand
GCACGTGACTTGCTTGCATCTTTTCCGTCATCTTGCACAGAAATTCCTTGACTTGCGCCAGCAAGCCTGCGTCATTTCTGTACAATCTGACGAAAAGTCTGACGGCGCAATTCACGTACAATCTTTGTGCGGTATAGCCTAAAGATACTATCTTATTGGAGGCGGTAATATGTTCAATGAACTGCTGGAAACAGCGCTCAGGAATCTCGTTATTTTTGCTCTGCATCTTGACGGAGGGAGCTATCCTAAACAGCTTTCCAAAAAAGAAGAGGAAAAGCTCACATTCAGAGCGTCAGAAGGTGACAAGTCAGCGCGCGACAAGCTGATAGAACATAATCTCAGGCTTGTGGCATACATAGTGAACAAGCATTACAGCGAGTCCCGCGATGCAGAAGATCTTATTTCTATCGGAACTATAGGTCTTATCCGTGCGGCCGAGACATTTGATCCCACAAAGGAGATAAGCTTTTCAACGTATGCGAGCACCTGCATTCAGAATCAGATAAAGATGTATTTCCGCAAAAACAAGCACCGCAGCGCCGAAGTGTATATGAACGACCCGATCGATACCGATAAGAATGGGAATGAGATAACACTTGCAGACATATTCAGCGACAGTTCAAATATCGACGACGAGGTAGATCTCAGGATAGATATGCAGAAGCTGTACAGATTTGTCGATACTCAGCTCGATGACAGGGAAAAGGATATTATCGTCCGCAGATACGGTCTGTCTGTGAACGGAAGGGCTTCAAAACCTCTCACCCAGCGTGAGGTAGCCGATAAGCTCGGTATCTCCCGTTCATACGTGTCAAGAATAGAAAAGCGCGCTATTGATAAGCTGAAAACCGAATTTTCAAAAAGAGATATAAATTTTGAAAAAAAACAGTAAAACTATTGCTATTTAGACCAAAATGCGTTATAATATACTATATATTGATTTACGGGCGGATTGTAAAAATGCAGGATCTGAGATTGTCAAGAGAGCTTCTTGTCACAAGTGAATATAAAGAAGATGAGGTATTGAACTGCATCTGCGGAACATTTTCCGAAAAGCGTTGGAAGGCGGTATCGGCTTATTCAAGACTTTGTGAATTGCTGCTCCTGAAAGGAAAGACGCTTTCAGAGTACACATTTCTTCTTGCTGTGAACAGCGGAACACTGCTGAATGAATGTGATATCACGGATATGAACAGTACGGCTTACAGAAATTTCAGACACGATATTGAGATCCTTTCGGCATTTGCTGCCGTAAAGTGTGATGATATAACAGACGGTCTGCGTGAACGTTTCGGGATACTGAACGACACTGATTTTCCCGTATTTGAGACAGGAGATACTGTGATCTCAGCAGAAACGGTAATCAAGTATAAAAACAGATTCGGTTCTTCCTTGTTTGCGGAAAACAAGGCTTTTATCTATGGCACCGACGGGCTTACACCTGTCAGATTTTTTGACAGGATACGTCTGTCTGACCTTAAAAATTATGAGACTCAGCGCGATGCACTTGTTTCAAACACTCTCTGTTTCATAAACGGACGCAGGTACAGCAGTGCTCTTCTGTACGGAGACAGGGGAACAGGAAAATCCAGCACCGTCAAGGCAGCAGTAAATGAGTTTCCGGAACTTCGTGTGATCCTTGTGCCGAAAGAAATGATACTCCGGCTTTATGATATCTATGAAACGGTAAGAACAATTCCGCTTAAATTCGTATTGTTCATAGATGATCTTATGTTTTCGGGAGATGAACCCGAATACACATTCCTGAAACAGGCGCTTGAGGGATCCGTAAATGTGATGCCGCAGAACTGTGTGATCTATGCCACTACAAACAGACGGCATATTGTGAAGGAAACATACTCCGAACGCGCGGACGAACATAATGCCGCAGATGCAAGGGAAGAGAAAGTTTCGCTTGCGGACAGGTTCGGGCTTTATATCACATTCATGCTTCCTGACAAGAAAGCATATCTTGATATCGTAAAGAAGATAGCCGCGGACAGAAAGCTCGGTATTGACGAAGACGAGCTTATCACATTCGCGGAGCGTTTTGCTCTGCGCAAAGGCGGACGTTCACCGAGAACTGCAAGACAGGCTGTGGATAAGCTTGAATCGGGTCTTGATAAAGGCATTACCGCTTAATGGAACCTCTAAAATGAACAGGTATGATAATGAAGAACAAAAGAATTGAGATAAGACATATTATGCTATCCGCACTGCTTTGTGTATCGCTCGCTCTGTGCGGCTGTGACAATAACGCAGATGCAGGAAAACAGGACGATAATACCGATCAGACCGTTTCTTCCGGCGAAAAGGTCTCCGCAGAGGTTTCGGGAGAACTTCTGCCGATAGGTGAAAGTGATACCGTTATATCCGGATATCCGGTCACTGTGAATGATACCGAAATTGAAAAAGCTCCGCAGAAGGTCATCTGCTTATCGAGCAGCCTTACCGAAATTATATGTGAGCTCGGACACGGCGATTCGCTCATAGGAAGGGGAAGCTACTGTGACTATCCCGAAGAGGCGGCTTTACTTGACGATTTCGGAAAGCCTTCAGCCCCCGATATCGCCGCGGTAAAAGCAGCAGCTCCTGATGTGCTTATAACCGCAACTTCTGTTGCGAATATGGACGTTGTGAGCCTTAACAATTCCGGTATCAGGGTGGTCTATATACCGGCACCGCGGACTTTAGACGAATTCGGAAGGATATACAACGCGGTCGGAATGATATTTGAAGGAAGATTCGAGGGAGAGTCAAAGGGCTCGGCTGTATTTTCAGAGATAAGAAATAAGCTCAGCAGCTCCGGAATTTCTTTAGGCAGGTTCATATATGTTACGGAAGGATTGTGCATTGCCGGCGGCGATACATTTGAAAGCTCGGTGCTTTCGCTGTACGGGACTAATATTGCTGAGGAAGCATCGGGCTACAGCTATGACAAGTCCCTGCTTACCGAAGATCAGCCCGATACTGTCATATTCAGCGACAGTATATCTCTCGGAGAAATAACCTCAGACAGCGTGCTCGGAACGCTTGATGCCGTTTCTTCCGGAAAAGTCTGTAAAGTACCCAATTCATATTTTGAAGCGCCGTCAGGCAGGATAGTCGGACTTGTCGGTGATATACCGGAAGGAGTGACTGAATGAGAACCAATTCTATCAGACTTCCTCATTTCAACAGAGCAGCAGAGATCCGTTCGTCCGAAATAAAGCTCCCGGCAAAGGTGATAATCAGTATGTCCCAGCACGGAGGTGTACCGTGCAAGCCGACAGTCTCGGTCGGAGATGAAGTTAAGACCGGTCAGATAATAGGCGACAGCGATGCGGTAATGTCGGCTCCTATACATTCGAGCGTTACCGGAAAGGTAACGGGAACTACCGAGATAATGAATATTTTCGGTAGGATCCATGAAGCGCTGATAATCGAGACTGTACCGAATCAGGTAATGAGCGAGGATATCGAGCCTCCTGTCATTGACAGCAGGGAAGCGCTTATCGCTGCCGTAAAGAAGAGCGGTTCTGTAGGTCTTGGCGGAGCCGGATTCCCGACCCATATAAAGCTTTCTTATGATCCGAGTGAAACAAGGGTAGATACTCTTATAGTAAACGGAGCGGAGTGCGAACCCTACATAACGTCAGATTACCGCACCTTTATGGAGGACGGTGAAAGAGTTATAGAGGGAATGCTGCTTCTGATGAAGTACCTTGATATTCCGGTCGGTGCGATCGGTATCGAAGCCGACAAGCCTGCCGCTATTCGGAAAATGAGTGTGCTTGCGAAGCCATACAAAAACATCACCGTATATTCTTTGCCGTCAAGATATCCGCAGGGAGCGGAAAAGATCCTTGTCCGCAATATTACAGGCAGAACTATCGGAAAGGGGCAGTTTCCCGTCTCGGTGGGCTGCCTTGTGCTGAACTGCTCGACTGTGGCGTTTATCGGAAACTACGTAAAAACCGGGATACCGCTTATAAAGCGCCGCATAACCGTTGACGGCAGCATAGTGAATAAGCCGCGCAATCTTATAGTACCGATAGGCACTCCTGCCGGTGATGTCATGGCGGCAGCAGATATACGTGTGCAGCCGGACAGGGCGTATATGGGCGGACCTATGATGGGTCAGACATTCTACGATCCCGAAACTCCGGTAATGAAATTCACCAACGCAATGATAATGTTTGCGGACACCAAGGAATATACGCAGACTGCCTGCATTCGCTGCGGAAGATGTGTGAATGCCTGCTCAATGGGACTTGTTCCTACAGATATCGAACACGCATTCGACAAAAAGGATATCGAATGGCTGAAAGCTCTTCACGTTGAGCTGTGTATGAACTGCGGAGCCTGCTCGTATGTCTGCCCCGCAAAAAGGAACATTTCAGAGAAAAATCAGCTTGCAAAGCTGTTCCTGCGTGAAAATACATCTAAAAAATAAAATAATAAGGCGATAAGTAAATGTCAGAACTTTTGATCGAACCTTCACCCCATATAAGGGCAAACACATCGACCCGTAAAATAATGCTGAATGTGCTGATAGCGCTCCTGCCGTCCGTTGCAGCGGGAACGTACATATTCGGGCTGCGCTCGCTTGTTCTTGTTGTGCTGTGCGCGGCATTCTGCGTTATTTTCGAGATGCTGTACAATATCATTACAAAACGTCCTCAGACGATATATGACCTTTCGGCAGTCGTTACCGGCGTTCTGCTTGGTATGAACCTTCCGCCGTCATTTCCGGTATATATGGCTGCAATAGGCTGTTTTGCCGCAATAGTTGTGGTAAAGCAGTTTTTCGGCGGTATCGGGCAGAATTTTGCAAATCCTGCGATCACGGCGCGTATCGTGCTTATGCTGTCGTTCGGAAAATATATGACGGCATGGACAGTTCCTTTTCCGTTCGGAAAGACAGCGGCAGACGCTGTATCTTCGGCAACTCCGCTCGCTTCTCCCGAAACCATGCCCTCTTATCTCGATATGTTTCTCGGAAACCGTGCAGGCTGTATCGGTGAGGTGTGCATTGCCGCACTGCTGCTCGGCGGACTGTACCTTATAATCAGAGGGATAATAGATCCGCTTACTCCGCTCTGCTTTATCGGAACGGTGGCTTTGTGCGCTTTTTTAAGCGGACACGATGTACTTATGCAGATCATGTCCGGAGGACTTGTCCTCGGCGCGTTCTTTATGGCAACAGATTATGCCACGACTCCGATAACCCGGCTCGGAAAAGTGATATTTGCGGTCGGGTGCGGACTTATAACCTCGCTGATACGATTCTTCGGTATCTATCCGGAGGGAGTATCTTTCTCAATACTTATAATGAACATTCTTGTTCCGCTGATCGACAGATATGTGCGCCCGACTCCGTTCGGCACCAGGAAAAAGGAGGCGGCGAAATGAACCTGCGTCCTGCAATAGTTCTCTCCGCCGTGACAACTGTGATATCCGCACTCCTGATAGTTGCTCACAACCTGACTTATGTGGACACTTCCGGCATACTCACGGAGAAGCTTGAGAAAAAATGCACAGAGCTTATGGGAGAGGGTAGTTACTCGATCGTATCGGACTGGCTCGAAGCCGGATATCCGATAGAAAAGCCCGACAGCGTAAGTAAGCTGATAACAGGGAGCAACGGAAGCCTTGCATTTGAGATAGTTGCAAACGGATACAATAAGGGCGGACTCGATCTTCTTATCGCCATGAATACCGACGGGACCGTAAAAGGCATTTCGGTCGTATCTATAACCGAGACTCCCGGACTCGGCACCAATGTGAACAATGAAGAATTTCTGTCTTCGTTCGGCAAAACGGCAGAAGACGCTGTTATCGTGAAGAAAACGCCGTCTGCCGCAAATGAGGTAGAAGCTGTTACCGGTGCTACATATTCTTCAAAAGGCGTAGCGTCCGCGGTGAATACCGCTAAAAAAATATACAGGGAGCTGGGGGTGAGCAAATGAGCTATATGAAGGAATTCACAAAGGGTCTGCTCAGGGAGAACCCTAATCTTGTCATGCTGCTCGGTATGTGCCCGACACTCGCAGTCACCACAATGGCTCAGAACGGACTCGGAATGGGTCTTGCAACAACTTTCGTACTTGTATGCTCAAACCTTGTTATCTCGCTCCTGAAACGTGTGATACCCGATACGGTAAGACTTCCTTGCTTCATCGTGATAATTGCCGGATTCGTAACATTTGTCAGCATCATGCTCGACAGCTTTCTGCCGGAACTTTCGGAAGCTCTCGGCGTTTTTCTGAGCCTTATAACCGTAAACTGCATAATTCTCGGCCGCGCAGAGATGTTCGCCTGCAAGAACAAGGTGCTGCCATCTGTTCTTGACGGACTCGGAATGGGACTCGGATTCACGATGTCACTGATAGTTGTCGGCGCGATACGTGAATTTTTCGGGACCGGAAAGGTGTTCGGCATCGGGATAATGCCTGATCTTATAGAACCGATGACAATATTCATTCTTCCTGCCGGCGGATTTTTCACGCTTGGCTGCGTTATTGCAATTATCGGAGTCATAACAAAGAAAAAGCCGAAGAAGATCGGCTGTGAGAACTGCCCGTCAAAAGATGCCTGCAAGTCGTATGCCGCGTCCTCTGAAACACAGAAGGAGGGTGCATAATGGAGCTTGTAAAGAATCTGATGATAATTCTTTTTACAGGAATACTTACCGAGAATTTCATACTCAATAAGTTCTACGGCATCTGCCCGTTCCTCGGTGTTTCAAAGACCACAAACGGGGCTGTGGGAATGGGGCTTGCTGTAACATTCGTAATGATCGGTGCAAGCGCGGTAACTTATCCGATCTACCATTATGTGCTTGTTCCGCTGGGTACAGAGTATCTGAAGACCATAGCGTTCATACTCATAATCGCCGCGTTCGTGCAGATAGTTGAGATGGTGCTGAAAAAATATGTGAAAGCACTCTACAGATCGCTCGGTGTATATCTTCCGCTGATAACCACAAACTGCGCTGTACTCGGAGTAACGATACTCAACATCGACAATGAATATGGCTTTCTTGAATCTATAGTAAGCGCACTTGCCGGAGGTGTCGGATTCCTGCTGGTAATGGTGATATTTTCGGGTGTCCGCGAGCGAATAAGCAGGTGCAATGTCCCGAAAGCGCTTGAAGGAACGCCCATAACCCTTATTGCCGCGTCGATAACATCACTGTCGTTTGTAGGATTCGGCGGCATAGTTGACGGGATCTTCGGAGGATAATATGAAAGAATACTTTTTACCGATCCTCTTTTTCCTCGGAGCGGGCGCGGTCATCGGAATACTGCTCACGATAGCGTCCAGGATATTCCATGTAAAGACAGATGAAACTGTGTCAAAGATATCAGAAGTCCTTCCCGGCGCAAACTGCGGCGGCTGCGGATATTCGGGCTGCGACGGGTACGCCGAGGCGGTTGCGGGCGGAAAGGCACCGCCTGATCTGTGCAAGCCCGGAGGTGCGGCTGTGGCGGCTTCGATCGGCAAGATACTCGGAGTTGAAGTTAAAGCCGGAGAGCGGGAAGTCGCATTTGTCCGGTGCAACGGAAACTGTGAGGCAACTGAGGACAAATACCAATATATCGGTACAAAAAGCTGCGCGGCGGTCGAACGATTCTATAACGGAAGAGGGAAGTGCCGTGCAAGATGTCACGGAATGGGCGACTGCGCCGAAGTTTGCCCCAATAACTGTATCTCGATACAGAACGGTGTCGCAGTCGTGGATCCCACAAACTGCATCGCCTGCGGAAAGTGCATAAAAGTGTGCCCGAACAAGCTTATCCTGCTGGTAAAGGAAAGCCAGAGATACATGGTGCGGTGTTATTCTCCGGATATCGGAAAGGTAACACGTCAGATCTGCAAAAACGGCTGCATATCATGCGGAATGTGTGTGCGGAAATGTCCCGAAAAGGCGATAGTGATAGATGAAAACCACGCCGAGATAGATATGACAAAGTGTACGGGCTGCGGTACCTGCGCACAGGTTTGTCCCGTAAAGTGCATAACCGAGCTTAATAATCCGAAGTGTCCTGAACCGGAAAAAAATAAAAACAGAACGGAGTAGTTCAAATTGGACAGTGTAAAAACATTTTTATCCGAGCGAATAGAGAATATCAGAACCATAATCACCACAAGATACGTAAAAGAATCTGAATCGGAGGATCCTCATGCTTTCGGGCTTCTTATCGAGCATCTGTGCCTGAAAAACGCTTACCGGATAATTATTTTTTCTGTGATATCATTTATTGCAGGGCTTATATGCGCTATTTTCGGAGAACATTCGTTTCTCGGCGTGACCGGCTCAGTAGTGATAATGGCATCATCGGTGATATTTTTCTGGCTGATGTGCCGTACATCGTTTGAAGAATATCCCAACTATTCGCTCATTCGTATATTCACCTATATTTATTGGGCAGCTGTATCACTCGGAAGTGTGCTTGTATCGGTATCAGAACAGAATGAAGGGAAGACTCCGTACTTCTTTCTGATATATATTGCAACGGTAATCGCTGTTCCTATAGTCAAATTATATGAAAGTGCATTTTTTGCGGCTGTGATACTTATTTATGGAATATCTTTCGGTGCATCGACAGAGAAGGGCGTACTGTATTTTATATCGGTATTTGCAGTCGTCGCAGCTTATATGTGGCTGTCATCTGTGGTAAGATGCTGTTATTCGAGTCTGTGGCTCGGACGCAGAAGGCTTGATACCACCGAACAGCGCTGTTTACAGATCGCACGGAAAGATACGCTTACGGGGCTTCTGAATAAAACAGGTCTTTCGGCGAAGTTTTCTGATCTTCTGCAAAATAAGCATAACGGTGAAAAGATCTCGGTCGTGCTGATAGATATAGACAATTTCAGGTTTTTCAATCATATGTACGGGTATGATAAGAGCGATGAGTGTCTGTATCGTGTCTGCAACTGTATCAGAATAGTTTCAAAACCATATACAGAGCTTGTTTCAAGGTTCGGCGGAGATGAATTTGTTCTCGTGTTTGAGGATCTTGACGAGGTGGAGACTGTGAAAATTGCCGAACAGCTCAGGCAGAGCATCGAGACTATGGCTCAGCCTTTCGGAAACGGTATCGTTACTGTATCTGTCGGTGTTTCGGGAACTAAAACGCTGGTCGGGAAAATCACATATTCCGAGCTTCTCAATGAAGCGGACGAGCAGCTTATGATCGCAAAATCAAGCGGCAGGAACTGTATCGGATTCAAGGGTCGTCCGTTCATACACGAGAACCGCCGTCCAGCTGTTACCGTACAATGAACGATTTTAGGAATGTAGCTTTTATCGTGCTTTATAATGAAATTCCCCCCCTGATACTATGTTTTTTTGTTAAAAAAATTGTAGAAAAAACGGTTGCATTTTCTTGCATTTTTCGCTATAATTATAATAGTGATTTTTGGACTTGTCCGTTTATCTGCGGACTCTTCCTTTATAAGAATCTGAAGGTAACCTCTAAAAACCCGGAAATGTAAACAGAAAGTGAGAATTGCTATGTACAATGATCTGATCGACACAATAGGATTTGTTTCAAAGACAGACAGCGAGTTAGCTGCCGCTATGACAGACGAGCTCAGACGTCAGAAACGTAATCTTGAGCTTATCGCAAGCGAGAATATCGTTTCTCCCGCAGTTATGGCAGCAATGGGCAG
>CAMOKN010000021.1 GCA_946617595.1 uncultured Clostridia bacterium | reverse complement strand
TAATATATCTGAACTTCCGAGACGAGAGCAAGAACGGATATTCGCGGTAATGAAAACAATGATAGAGGAAGCAAAGCATTGACATAATTCGACAATCCAGCGAAAAAACGCTGGATTTTTTTATTTCCCGTCACACTTCGAGCGTTTTCGACATTAGTTTGTGCTATAATATCACTATACGGAACGCAAAAACACATATAGTGAAAGGAACAATATCATGAGCAACATCATCACAAAAGTATCAAAGCAGCATGGCGTATCGGTCAAGGAAGTCCGCAGGGATATTTCGGAGATGATAAAGGTCGGTATGTCATCAACAGACCCGGAAGCGGTCATGTTCTGGTCGCAGTTCGGCGGCAAAGCACCCACACCGGAGCAGTTTATATCTGCGCTCTCAAAATCCGTAGTTGCCGGAACATAAGAAAAACTCTCCACATAGCTGCACAAATCTGTGTGGAGAGTATTTTTTTACTGTTCTTGTCTTAATCTGTAACTGTGCCGTATATCCAGTCAATGATGCCGCCAAACTCGTAAACATTGGTATGGCTCACTAAACTCACTACTGTTATTATACCATGCATAAGAGCTTTTGTATCGGCTTTTTTTTTTACTCTGAAAGAATGATGAATATGCAGCTTGTAACTGCCGAAAAGCCGGGTGTTGCGAACACCATTGCAAAGGCTCCCGGCTCGGCTTACCGTAAGAACGGATATACGATCGATGACTTTGTTGTATAAATTTGTAAAGACGAATTCAACAATGTATATTGCATTTCACATAAAAAAGTGTTATACTATTATCATAAAAGTTCTGAAAAATTTTGAGTATGTCCGTTCATCTGCCTTGTCCCGGGACAGATATCGGAGGCATCGATGAGGAATAAAAATGAATATAGTTCTTTCTTACCTATATAAAAGCGCGAACAAGCACGTCAGCGAGATCGGATTGACTGACAGAAAGATTCCGATATACAAGGATATCTCGGTTATCTCCAACCTTGCTTACGCCACACACGGCGGTGAAGTACTTGCTCTTGACATTTACCGACCGGTGAACTGCGAGAAACAGAAGCTACCGATAGCTGTTTTTATACACGGCGGCGGTTTTTTTGTCGGGAACAGAACGTTCAATGCGGATTTCTGCGCCGGACTTGCACGGTATGGGTTTATGGTTGTCGCACCCGATTATCGCCTTATCAACAGGACTGACGGTGCCGGTATAATATCTGATGTCTGCGCTGCTCTTAACTATATTTCCCGGAATGCGGAGCGCTTTAACGGTGACCGAAGCAATGTTGTGCTTATCGGCGAGAGTGCTGGGGCATTCGCGGGAATGTATGCCACCGCAATGTCGCGCTCCCGCAGCCTGTGTATGAAACTCGGATTCAGGCAGCCGGAACTGCGTATCACAAGTGCTGTTTTTACGAGCGGGATGTTCTACGCAAACAGACCTGATCCGATAGGTCTTGTTTACCGCAAAGAGCTGTACGGCAGGAAACGCTGGGACAAGCAATTTATGCGGACGGCTGATCCCGATGCGCCCACGATCATCGGAAGCCTTCCGCCGGTGTTTCTCACAACGAGCAAAGGCGATTATCTGCGATATCAGACGATATCTTTTGCGAGGGCTCTCTCAAAAGCGAAGCACCCTTTCAGGCTGATCAACTGCAAGGACAGAAAAGATCTCGGACACGCGTTTGTTTCACGCTTTCCTGAGCTTAAAGAAAGCAAGATAATACTGAAAAAAATAGTGAAATGGTTAAAAACGCAATAATGCTTGACAAAAAAGACGGGGAGCATAACTGAATCCGGTTATGCTCTCCGTCTTTTTATATACTTTTTTACAGTCTACTTGTTGTATTTCGGCAGCATCGAGTAAACAAAGTCAAGTACTATCTGCAATTTGTCAAGTTCCTCGGGTGACCAGTTTATGTTCATGAGATTCTGTATTACGGCACGGGGGATATTTACACCCATTATCGAAAATACTCCTGCCTGCTGTCCGTCGATATCTTTGAAGTCAGCAGGATTCATGAAAGGCATCCGGAACGGCATCTGAGGCATCTGAAACGGCATCTGCGGCATCTGAGCGAACTGAGCAAACATATTGAACGGGAACTGTGCGGTCTGCTGTGCCTTGTCTTCACCGCTGTCAGCGCCGGCAGCAGGGTTCATAAAAGGCATCTGGAAAGGCATCTGCGGCATCTGTCCGAACATATTGAACGGGAACTGTGCGGTCTGCTGTGCATTGTCTTCACCGCTGTTAGCGCCGTTAGCGCAGTTCATAAAAGGCATCTGCGGCATCTGTCCGAACATATTGAACGGGAACTGTGCGGCCTGCTGTGCCTTGTCTTCACCGCTGTTAGCGCTGTTAGCGCAGTTCATAAAAGGCATCTGCGGCATCTGTCCGAACATATTGAACGGGAACTGTGCAGCCTGCTGTGCCTTGTCTTCACCGCTGTTATCGCCTTTAGCGCAGTTCATAAAAGGCATCTGCGGCATCTGTCCGAACATATTGAACGGGAACTGTGCTGCCTGCTGTGCCTTTTCTTCACCGCTGTTAGCGCCGTTAGCGCAGTTCATGAAAGGCATCTGCGGCATCTGTCCGAACATATTGAACGGGAACTGTGCGGCCTGCTGTGCCTTGTCTTCACCGCTGTTAGCGCCGTTAGCACAGTTCATGAAAGGCATCTGGAAAGGCATATCCGGAATATCAGGCATTTTAGGCATTTTCGGCATACCGAAAGATGTGAACGAGTCCGGCTGAGGGAACATACCACCCATAGGCATCATAGGGAACGGAAAAGGCATCTGTGGCATCTTATTGTTGAACATATATGTATCCTCCTGAATATTTTATTCATCAATATCAAAATCATAATCCCTGGCAGAGTAGAGCTTACCAACCAGTTTGTTTCCCATCTTTATCAAAGCATCAGGCATCTTAAAGCATTGTTCTTTGCTGTCGGAGCTGCCGTATGCAAAATTGAACATCGGCGGGAAAGGAGTTTTAATCCTGCCTGCGTATCCGGACTTTTTCATCGGAACGGTATTGAACACATCAAAAATGTTGAATGCAGATGCGCCGCCTACTCCCTCCGGAACTGTTCCGGCAGTCATGCTGTTGACGTTATCGACATACTCGATGTTGATATCAACAAGCTCATCGTCCTCCTTGACGGGGATAATGTTATAAGATTTGCCGCGCAGACGCTCTCTCGTAATGCGGTAAATATCTTTCTTGCCGTTTGAGTTGATCGGTATATCATCAACTACCTTAAACTGGACAGGCAGATCATCTTCGCTTAACTTTCCGTCCTTTACATAAACATCAACAAGTGCCTGACGTATGCTCTCGGCACCGTCCACGCCCTTATTCACGGGAACCGCATACAGCACCGGAACGGTATCGTGGATACGTTTTTCAAGTACAGGTACGACTGAACACTTATCAATGTTCGGGTGCTGCGCCATCTGTACCTCAACTTTTCCGGAGTCGTACTTCTTGCCCTCGTTGTTTACGAAATACTTATCCGCTCTTCCGCCGTATGAGATCGTACCGTCATCGTTCACGCGCACAAGGTCGTTTGTGCAGATATAATTCACGCCGTCGATCTCGGTGAAATCAAAGAGTACTTCTCCGTCAAGCTCGTTCTTGCACATAGATGCGGAAGTAAGATACATGATCCCTGTTCTCGATCCGTCGGAAGCAAGGTAGAACTCGCCGTCGTTTTCGTCCTTGATGCGAAGGAAACTGTCACACTCGCTTGCGTAGCCGATAATATCATCGCCGTCACCGTACCGGACAACAAGCTCCGTGCCGCCCGCTTCGGACATTCCGTAACCGGAGTATATATCACATTTGCAGCCGTGATCTTCAAGGAATTCCTTGTATCTCTTCATTTTATCCGGTGTGATATATGAACCGCCCAGCATCACGGTCTTTACGGAAGCAAGACTTACATCGTCAAGGTCGGGTCTGTCGAGCCATCTGTCTATTATGAATCCGCCCAGCACAAGATTCTGAACGCTGTAGTAATCAGCAGCGCGGATAAATTTCGGGTGCATGAAACCGAAGAAGGTCAGGACTATCGTTTCGCCTTTCATAAGGATCGCATTGACCGCTCCGCCTATAGACAACAATGAGCTGAAGTCAAAATGAACAAGGGTGCGGGTATGCTGATCGGTTTTCTTGGCTTCTTCCATAATTTCCAGCCCGACACCGGATCCGGTGGCTATAATGTTCATAGACCTGTTGGAATATGGCAGAGGCTTCTTCATACCCTTAGTTGTCCCCGAAGTATGAGTGATGACCGCGATCTCATCGCTGTCCGAATCGTCAATGAATATCTCTGTATCGGCATACTTTGCGATCAGCTCGTCCATAAAGACAACACCTTTTGTACGTTCAAGCATATGGTAGTTCACTTCGTTGAACACCAGCTCTGCCGGCCCTACGGCAGGACCTCCCATTTTTGAATGCAGGAAGATGATGTTGCGGATACCGAGCTCTTCCTTTGCCTTTTCAAGGTCCGAAAGAAGATCCTTTGTGACCATGATATCTGCAATTATAAGATCGGTTATCTTTTCTCTTTCGAGCATCGACCGCCATGTGCCGCCCTGAACGAAGTCGGGATATGAGAACATCGAGACTTCCGAACCCGTCATGTTCAGCGCGTAGAAGCAAAACAGCGGTTCGGCTGTTATTGCTCCGGCGACAGCGGTCCTCGACTTGTTCTCGGATGTGATGCCAAGTGCTGTGAACACTTTTGCGTATTTATCCCATTCCTCGAACATTTCTTCATAGGTATATTCTCTCGTGCAGTCTATGATAGCGGTATCTTTCAGTTTTTCGGGATCTGCCGAACGGATCTCCTTTAAGAGCGACCAGACCTTCTGATCGTTTATGCTGCCGTCAGCGATGCGGCTTTCGATCTTTTTGAGGCGGCGCGTAACGGTACTGCTCTTTTTACGTTTTTTGGTTTTGATAGCTGCCTGTTCCTCAAACCATGCAAGCATCTTATCGACCGCATCGACGCTTTTGGGAGCCTCAGGGTCTGTTATTGCAAAAACGTGTACCAGATCATCATCGGCATAATAGAGTATCCGTGTCGTTTTGCCCGCTTTTTTGAGCGCTTTATGGAACATAAATGTGTAGTTGTTCATAAAGTCTCCGCGGCTCGTGATGAGGAATACGGGCGGAAGATTATTGACGATCTCGGGGTGCTCGGGATCCATGAATTTCATGAACTTCTCATCTGCGCTCTTTTCGCCGTAAACCTGATCCGCGAGCATAAATCCCGCCGGATCCCTGCGGTTCATATATAACATACCGCTCATAAGTCCGATCGCAGCAAACTTCATGTGTGTAGGCTCGTGACCTATCGCCTGCTGGAGCTTCAGGGAGTTGGTCATCGCCGAAACGTAAGCCGCGAGGTATGCACCCCCGCTGTCTGCGACAAGGAATATGCGTGTAAGATCAACATCGTAGTCAACGAGCATCCTGCCGACCAGATCCATTCCCGCGCATACATCGTCAAGCTGCTGGCAGATATTCGCTCTCGGCGCGAGCCTGTATTCGAGCGAAAAGACAAGATATCTGAGATGTGCGAGCCTTCTGCTCAAACCTCTTGCCAGACATCTGTCGCCCATTACAAGACCGCCGCCGTGTATCATGATGATCACAGGCAGTTCCGTTCCCTCCGGCACATCGGGTCTGAAGATATCCATTGCAAGCGGAACTTCGTCACGATTGACATAGGGAACGTTCAGATCATCCTCCACATCATCATATTCGACAGATGTCTTGCTGCCAATCATATCCATCATTCTGCTCATGTCCATACCCTGGGTCTTTTCCAGCATGAGACGGACTATCTCACGCCTTACGGCTCTCTGAAAGCCTTGTGGTTTTTCCATGTAAGCTCCTCCTTCTCAATTATTTATTATTTGAAAAGTTTTCAATGAACTGTATATTATACTGGTAAGCTGCATCCAGAAAATACCTTGCCATAAGATACATTCTGTTTGCGTCCGTGTACATCATCTGTTTTATCTGCTGTACATACGGATTACTGTATTGCGGCATACCGAACATTGCCGCGTAGTTCGGATACTGAGATGCGCCGTTCATAGCCCCCTGCGTCTGTCTGCCGGGCTGAGCGAAGTTTCCCGCAGCTCCGGAGAACCAGTCGCACACGTTCTTCCCGGCTGAATTTGCTCCGAATCCCACACCGCTGTCCATGATATCCTTTGCCATGGACTCCATGACATCATGCATCATATCATCCTCTTCATTTGCAATAGGAATAAACAGGATATCTTTTATCTCGTCATTTACTCTGACTGCCTGCACACGGTACTGCATTCCCTTGACTTCGCCGCTGCTGATCTTGAAAAGGTCGATCTTGCCGTTGGCATTTCTCGGCAGTTCGTCCGCTATCAGAACTCTTTCCGGCAGCTGATCGGGTTCGAGTGCCTTATCTATGGCAAACACCTTGATGAGCATAAGTCTGACCGTTTCGGCAGCAGCATATCCTTCACATCTCGGCTTCACACAGAGCATCGGGAAATTGTCATGCATCAGCTTTATGTAAACAGGAGCTACACAGCATCCCTCTATATCCTTCTGACGGGATATCTCATTCTCAACTCTGCCGGCGTCATACTTTCTTCCTTCGCTGTTGATGAAATATCTGTTCGCACGGCCTTTAAACCATATCTTGCCCGTCTCGTCGATGCTTACGACATCGTTTGAGCAGACATAGCGCTTGCCGTTTATCTCCTCGGTCTTTACCGTTTCCCTGCCGTCGATAGTGCCGCAGGTCATGGCGTCCGAACGCAGATAAAGAACACCCTGACAGGGGATATCCTCCATTGTGAAATATTTGCCGTCATCTTCACTGTAAAGGCATACCTCTACTCCGGGCAATGGGTATCCGACAGACTCGTCATCGAGATCGGGTGTCGAGAGAATGCACGCGCCGCTGAGCTCGCTGAGTCCATAGCCGTTGATGAATACGATATCCTTGCCGCCGTGTCTGCACAGAAAATCGTAGTGTCTGCGCTTGTCATGCGCGGAAACGGCAGCTCCGCCGATAATGACACATTTCAGGCTTGAGAAATCCATAGACGCATTCTCCTGCTTCTCCCACATATCAAGAAGAGCGGAGGTGCATAATAACAGTGACACCTTGAATTCAGGCACAGCCTTGTAAAGCAGCGGGTTGAAAGGACCGAACGGAACGTTTGCCATAGTACCGCCTACCGCCAGGAGAGCGTGCATCTGATTTACCAGAGCGTAGGAGTTGCTGAGATCTATGGTGACTGCGCTTACGAGATCTTTCTTCAGGAAAGAGAAGCTTTCATAGGTATCATAGATAGTACCCATTATATTCAGAGCCTTGTCGGACAGCGGAACAGGCTTGCCCATTCCCGAAGTAGTACCCGAAGTATGTACATACACGCAGTGGTCGTCGGAAACATTCTCCGCATAGTCTATCTGAGTATTTGCATACTGTGCGATAAGTGTATCCATGCACACGGGGCTGAGCCACTGTTTCATATAAGCGTATTTGTATTCCTGCCCGTATGTCATCATCTTATCGACAGTGCTGCCGGCTGCCGGAATGTGCATAATAATAATATTGTTCAGCCCCAGCGACTGTTTTTTCATTATCAGGTCGAAAATGATCTTCGGCTGCGCAAAATCATCGGTCAGTATGAGGTCGGTGAGTTTTTCATTCTCAATCGCGCTGATGATCTTCTTCTGGCTGAAAGAGAACGGCGTACCAAGCATAGATATCTGAGCGCCAACCATATTGAGTCCGTAAAACGCGAAAACTGTCTCCGCAGATGT
This sequence comes from uncultured Clostridia bacterium, assembly GCA_946617595.1. Lineage (GTDB taxonomy): Bacteria > Bacillota > Clostridia > Oscillospirales > Ruminococcaceae > Ruminiclostridium_E. The sequence goes on along the minus strand of CAMOKN010000021.1, from coordinate 3,254 downwards.
AGATCCCAACAAACCTGCCCTTGCTTTTCTCGCGCCGGTCATGCCCAGTGCTGTGAATACTTTTGCATAGCTTTCCCAATGCTTGAACATATCTTCGTAGGTATATGCAAAAGAGCCGTCTTTTATAGCTGTTTTGTCAGAATTGGCAATGTTGTACTGCTTTATGAAGCTCCACGCCTTCTGATCCTGATTTATTGTATTCTGACACAGAGAGTTTGTCTCTGCCGGACAGGTCATCATAGATCTCTATTTGTTGCAGCAGCTTGTCAAGTTCGGAGTGACGGGCGTTGAGTGCATTAAATTCCTCAGTCAGCTTTCTGATCTTCTCGTCGGTTTCTTCCGATTTGGCTTCAAGCTCACCAATGGAATGAATATTCATGCGGTTGATAAGCGAGAGCTGCGCCCCGATTTGGAATACATCACGGTCATTATTCGGCAGATATGGCAGTTTTTCATCACGTTTCAGCTCCGGCTTTTTACCGTCAACTATACGCTTGGCAAGCTGGGTTACCGTCATACCGATTATTTTGCAGAGATAGTGAAGGACGCTCTTACTCGTTATCCTGCAATTGACAGCAGCCGTGTATATGTGACCGGATTTTCAAACGGCGGTGCTGCAGCAGTTGCGCTTACCGACCAATACCCGGAGCTGTTTGCGGCTATTGCTCCGGAAGGCTGGATGGTGGGAATGAGTGATCACAGCGTCAAAGGTAAGAACTACGATATGCCGTTTCAGATAATTCAAGGCTCTAAGGAGTACACCTATGAGACCTCGTCCGGATCTCCGGCGATAATGACAGATGAACAAGAGGCACTGCGCGACCTTATGCTTTTCAATGAGATGTGCAGTGCAAGCTATACTCCCGATTATGACGCAGTTCCGTACTGGGGCTACCATGCAGACAAAGTATCGGAGCTTCGGTTTGACGGGAAATTGTGGACAGTTTCGGATTTCCACAAAGCAGGCTATGATGTACCATTCGGACAGCTGATACTCGTTGAGGACGGTATCCACTGGGCAAGACCCCAGTATGCACAGCTTGCATGGGATTTTATGAAACATTTCCGCAGAAACAGTGACGGAGCTATAGAAACAGTATAGAATTGACATCGTTCCCGGTATAAACCGCTCCCTAACGATTTAATTTTTCTATCGGTAATAGGATATTTAAATTAGACAAATGCTGAATTCGATGGTATAATGTAATCAGAACAAAAACGTGGTGATATGAATGGAAAACAGAAATGACAATATTATGGGAAGTATGTCCGAGGGGAAACTCCTTGCAAAGCTCGCAATGCCGATGATTTTTTCGGTGCTTGTTTCCTCACTATACAACATAATTGACAGCATTTTTGTCGGTATGATCGGACAGAACGCATTGACTGCGATCTTTCTGGGCGCTCCCGCGTCCTCGATAATGGTGGAGCTTTCGTTTGGTGTTGCAATAGGCGTAAACGCGCTTCTCTCCCGCAAGCTGGGCGAAAAAGACCGGGACGGTGTCAGCAAAGCAGCGGGGCAGGGCTTCCTGCTTATGAAAGGTGCAACCCCCGCGCAGATCTCGCTTGCGTGGATGCTGCACAAATATCCGAATGTCGTACCGATACCCGGCTCGAAGAACAAGGAGCGCATTATTGAAAATCTGAACGCTTCGGAAGTCACGCTGACAGATACGGAATTTGCGGAGCTTGAAACGGAACTGAACAAGTGCAGGGTTTACGGACACAGATCACGGAGCGGAATCCGAGCAGTCAAAGAGCAAGGTGGCAAACTGGGAAAAGGATTCGATATGATCATGAAAAATAAAAGAATTATTACAGTCATAATTGGTATTTTATGTGCAGTCACAGCAGCTTCCTGCTCCGGCAGTAACGATGTAAATTCCTACACTATGGGAACTGTCGGGGAGACTGCTTCTGAAACTGCCGCAGCTTCGCAGTCCGAAGCATCGTCACAGACAACTGCTGTCGAAACAACGGGAGAAACGGTATCGGAAACCGAGACTGCTCCTGCAAAGAAAGCGGTTCTCGTAGCGTATTTCTCCAATCCGCAGACCGACGCGACGGACGCTGAAACCTCCGCAAGCCGCAACATTGAAAGCGGCACTCTGAAAGGCAATGTCGAGTATGCTGCGGAGCTGATACAGGCAAAGGTCGGTGGGGATATGTTCCGCATAGAGACTGTAGAGCCGTACCCGGCTGCTTATGACGCGACAATAGACAAGGCGCTTGACGAACAGCGCGCAAATGCCCGTCCTGAGCTGAAAAACAGCATTGATCTGAGCGGCTATGACACGATATATCTCGGTTATCCGAACTGGTGGGGAGATATGCCTATGGCGGTTTACACCTTCCTTGAACAATACGATCTTTCTGGTAAAACAGTCAATGTTTTCATGTGTCACGGCGGCAGCAGAGCGTCATCAACATTATCAACTATCAAGAGCCTGCAGCCCGGCGCTGATGTCTCGGATAATGTGCTGACACTTTTCTGGACAGATATCCCTGATGCACCCGCAAAGATAAACGAGTGGATAGGGTAAAGCCGAATATATTCTGAACGTACAAAATACCGTCCGGCAGAGCATTGAACTCTGTCGGGCGGTATTTTGTTTGTTTTGCAATTAAAGCGAAGCCTTGAAAATGTCAAGAATATCCTGTTCGTTCAGGGGCGCCCATGCATTCTCAAGTCCCTCGTTCTCGGCAACGTGATGTGCCATTTCACCGAGGCGGCTCTCGTCAATGCCGACATCTTTCAGGTGCATCGGGATACCGATAGACTCAAAGAACCTGTATGTCTCGGCTATTGCCTTATTTGCAATATCTAACTTGTTGAGATTGCTGTCAATGCCAAATACATTCACGCCGTATTTTACGAAGCGGTCAACGGTCTTATCGCTGAGAATATGCTTCATCCAGCGGGGCGTGATGATCGCAAGCCCCTCGCCGTGGGTGATGTCATAGTACGCGGAAAGTGCGTGCTCCATTCCGTGACACGGCCAGCCGGAAGCGCTGTTTCCGAGTGCGTATATCCCGTTGCAGCCGTAGGTGCAGTCCAGCATCATCTCGGCTCTTGCAGTATAATCCTCGGGGTTTTCAAGGCACTTGCGTGCATTCACCATAAGGCTCTTCAGTCCTGCCTCCATAAATCCGTCGTTCAGCAGTGTTGAATCTTCACAGAAATACTGTTCCATAATGTGGTTCATCGCATCGGCGCAGCCTGCAGCGGTCTGCTTCTTTGATACGGTGAAGGT
>CAMOKN010000020.1 GCA_946617595.1 uncultured Clostridia bacterium | reverse complement strand
CTACCGTGGAGTTCCCGTAACGCCGCAGCTGCTCCCGAAAGTCAAGGTGGAAGTGGTCGTGTGCAAAGTACCGGTTGACGATGTTGTAAGTGCCGCTAAGAACGCGCTCTACACCGGAAATGTCGGAGACGGCAAGATATTCGTTTATGACGTTGAGGACGTTATGAAGATACGTACCGGCGAAAGCGGTTACGACGCATTGCAGGACAATGCTTAACTCCCCAATATTGTTGGCTGAATAAAAGGAAAGACACGGCGGCAATAGCTGCCGTGCCTTTCCTTACTTGATAAGGAGATCGCTATGAAAAAAGCAATTATTGGCGTTACACCTCTTGTTGACATTCAGCGAAGCAGTTTATGGATGCTTCCCGGATATATGGACGCTCTTACAGAAGCCGGAGCTATATCTGTCATGCTTCCTCTTACGAGTGACAAGGAAACCATATATCAGCTTGCGGAGCAATGTGACGGCTTACTGTTTACCGGCGGACAGGACGTTTCCCCTGAGTTTTACAACGCTGTAAAACTGAAATTCTGCGGCGAGTGCTGCCCGGAACGGGATAAAATGGAGTCCTTATTATTAAACATTAGTCTTGAAAAGGACAAGCCGCTTCTTGGTATATGCCGCGGCATCCAGTTCATAAATGCTGCTCTCGGAGGTACGCTCTATCAGGATATTCCGACACAGCTCCCGTCTGCCGTCGAGCATCATCAGAAGCCTCCGTATGACAGACCTGTTCACGAGGTTGCAATAAACAAGGAATCACCGCTGTTCCGCATACTGCAAAAAGATAAGATCCCCGTGAACAGTTACCACCATTCCGGCATCTGTGAGCTTGCGCCGGGATTAAAATGTATGGCATCGTCGCCGGACGGACTGATCGAAGCGGTATGGGCTCCGGGGCAGACCTTTTTGTGGGCGGTGCAGTGGCACCCCGAATTTTCATACAAGATAAACGAGGACAGCAAAGCGATATTCGCAGAGTTTGTCAGAGCCTGTCGGACATGAAACAGACGCACGATCGGAATACACGGTCGTGCGCTTTTTGCATGAGATAATATTCATTGTATTATCGCTTTTCCAATTCGATATACTGCTTTTCTTTGGAAATGGATTTATATGCAGGACGGATTATCCTCTTACCGCTGTTTATTTCCTCAAACCGGTGAGCGCACCAGCCCGCCATTCTCGATACTGCAAACAGAGGAGTAAACAGATCCTGCGGGATCCCGAGCATTTTATACACAAAACCGCTGTACATATCAATGTTTGCACACATCACCTTGTCGGAATGTTTCACTTCGGCAAACACAGTGGGAGTTAAGCGTTCTATGGATTCCAGCAGATGAAATTCCTTTTCAAATTCTGTACCTTCAGCCATTTTCCCTGCGTATTTTTTCAGAATAACGGCGCGCGGGTCGGAGAGTGTATAGACAGCGTGTCCCATTCCGTATATGAGCCCGCTTCCGTCTCCGGCTTCCTTTTTCATTATTCTTTTCAGAAAGTCCGCAAGCTCATCATCATTGTCCCAATCCTTGACGCTTGATTTTATAAGCTCCTGCATCTCGATCACCTTGCGGTTAGCTCCGCCGTGACGAGGACCTTTCAGTGAGCCGACTGCCGCTGCATAGGCGGAATACGGGTCAGTTCCCGAAGAAGTAAGTACACGGCACGCAAATGTTGAATTGTTTCCGCCGCCGTGTTCTGCGTGGAGCATCAGCATCAGGTCAAGCAGCTTGGCTTCATCGTGTGTAAAATTCCGGTCTATCCTTATTGTCGAAAGGATATTTTCGGCGGTCGACTGCCCCTTTATAAGCGGGTGCATTATCATAGACTCACCTGTATAAAACCGCCTTTTGGTCTCATAAGCACATACCATAATGACGGGCATTTTTGCAATAAGCGATACTGCAGTATCGACTTCGTGTTCCGGGGTAGGAGCGTCCGGTTCCGGATCGTATGAATATAGCGCAAGTATCGACCTTGCCATTTTATTCATAATATCCGGCGAGGGCGCTTTAAGTATCATATCCTCAAAAAAATTATCCGGCAGCTCCCGACTGTCCGACAAGGTCATATTGAACTCATCAAGCTCGTCCTTATCCGGCAGCTTTCCGGTAAGCAGCAGAAACACTATCTCTTCAAATCCGAACCTGTCCTCGGAGATGACCTTATCGATCATTTCGCTGAGGTCATAGCCTCTGAATATCAGACGACCTTTGGAGGGCTTCTTCTCGCCGTCGTCAACAACATAGCCGTGAACATTGCATATATTGGTGACGCCCGCCATAACGCCGGTTCCGTCCGAATTTCTCAATCCTCTTTTTACGCCGTATTTATTGAAGTATTCAGAGGGAATATTGCTGTTCTCGGCAAATGCCGAATACATTATCTCTTTTACTGCATTCATTTAACTTTCTCCTTGTTTATAAGTGCGGCGAACCGCTTCGCCACAGCTTTTTCAGCTTCTTTACAGTCGCGTTCCCGCCGCCGTCACCGATATATACATCATATTCGCCCTTGATGCTGCCGAAGGTAACTGTCCTGTCAGCTCCGGTGTATTCTTTCAGCTTCTTTATCATTTCTTTTTTTGCCGCATTCACCGAGAACACCTTGAGATAAAGAAAGCCGTCGTATTCCGAGCCGGACACGGTTATTTTGGCTCTGTCACCGAGTTCAGCCCGCAGTTTATTTTCAAGGCTCAGAATAGCGTCATTCTCCGCAAGCACGGTAAGATACAGCACCTTTTCATCATATCGCCTGAGATCGGAGCGAACGTAATTCCTGAAAGGCGAGTGCCTGTGAGTCTCATACAGGTCAATCTCGGCGCTGTTCGTAAGCTCGCCATAATATATCAGCAAAGTCGTGTCAAGCATTGAGTTCACAAAGCAATGCAGACCGCTTTCTGATATTATCTTTTCCGCTTCCGCACATATTTCGGAAGGAAGGAACACCATATCCTTGTACTGCTTTTCCCTGATGTCATAGACCGCAGCTCCGTCCATTACTATCACGGGCAGTTCAAGCTCTACGCCGTCCATTAAAGACATAAGTTCCGCCGGCGTTCTCACGGTGGAAACGGTAAACCTGACACCACTCTTTATAAGCCTGTTGAGCTCGACCTTGCTGTAGCGGATATTGTGCCTGTCGGAGGATATGAGGACATCATCTATCCCGCTTATATACAGCGTTTCGTTGTCGTGCTTCACGGGAAGATGAAAGTCGTTTATGCCTACGCCGACTATGATGCCTATAAGTGTGTCTATTACCCTGTTCAGCACAAACATATACGGGTCATCGTCAAACGAATGTGTAAGCGCAATGCTCAGAAACACGACACATGAGAAAAAGGACGCATTCCGTTTGTCTGCCACAACGGTAGTGTATATGACGGGGATTATCATTACGCTTGCGGATAAAAATACCCATATCGGTTCTGTGACGCTTGCCGAGCGCATCGCAAGCAGAAATACGAGCCCGTAAGCTGCACCAATGAATGTTCCGGCGGTGCGCTGATAAGCATTGTTTTTTGTCGTGTCCGCGTATGGCTGCATACACCATAATGCGGCAAGCGCGCTGTAAAACGATATTCCGTTACCTATGGGCAGCAGCGTTCGGGTAAAATACACTGCCATACAAAGTGCGACCGCAGCAGCTGATTTTATTATTCTTGCCCCGACAGGGGGCAGTGATCTTAAATATATTTTCACGTTTACTGTATTATCTTGCAGCACACTGTATTTTCGTTTATCAGCGGGCTTTTGTACTCGAAATAAACTATGCCGGGCACGGGCGAAGTGACCTCGGCTTTGACAGTCCCCTCGAAGGGGTCTGTGACCTTGCCGAGAACATCTCCTGCTGCGACAGTCTTTCCGACCTTTGCAAGCCCGATGTAGATGCCTGCCGCTTTCGACTGCACATTTCGGGTGTTGATCTCGTTCACGATAGCGGTATTGTAGCCGGGACGTACATTCACGATCACCGCGCCTATGTTGCCGAGAAAGCGCAGTATCGCGCACACTGCCTCGTCCGCGGAAATCTCGTCTATCGTATCGGTGGCGTTGGTATAAACAGAGAATGCCTTTGTTTCCCACACCTGCCAGTTGTAGTTGAGCGTAGTGGTGTCGTAGGGACGAGGCTTGCGGATAATACCGAACTGCAAGCCGAAATTCCTCATTATATCGGGATCGGTAAAGCCCGTGTTCATCATCTTGACGTGGGGCAGAAAGTTGCCCTGCTGATAGAAGCTTGCAAGCTGCATACCGTACTCATAGCCCTGCAGGTTCTTGAAAAGCCCGTCCGCTATGCGCTGTGTGGTCTCGCCCAGCTCATAGCCGGGGAACATCCGGTTTATATCGGTGTTGTCCATTGCCCAGAAGCGCTTTCCGATGTTCATTGAGTAAAAGTTCACGCACGGTACGACCATTATTTCAATTCCCTCGGTAATGCAGCCTTTTTCTTCGAGGGCTCTCAGCTCCGCGATCATTCGGCTGCACACATACATCTGCTGTATCTCGTTGCCGCGCAAGGCACCGACTATCGCGGCGCATTTCCGTCCGCTGCCGAATTTGTAGCCTACAATGTCAAGCTGCTCGCGGTAAGGCGAACGGAGCGAATACAGTATTTCTTTTCTCATTCCGCATTCTCTCCCTTCTCCGGCATAAGTATTCTCGCAAGCAGCGAACCGCCGTAAACTATCGGATATTCCCGCAGCGTGAAAATAAGTCCGTCACATATCGCTTCGACTTTCTCGGTGACTGTTCCGGTGAGCGGGTCAAGCACATCTCCGATATGGTTGCCCTTCCGGACGGTATCTCCGAACTGCGCACATGGCACGAAACCTCCCGCCGCGTCAGAATTTACAAATCCCACATCTCTGCCAACAGAGAGTATCGGCTCACGCACTTCCGGCGCATTGGCGAGCCACATTCCGAGCTGCTTCATAAGATTGAGCACTCCGTCAAGCAGCTGTTCGCCGTACTCCTTTGTTATCCGCATACCGACACCCATTTCCACGACAAGTGTTTTTACGCCGCGGGTGTTGAGAGTATGAGCAAGGGTGGATTCGAGCACGGTCGCCGATTCATGCACCCATATAAAGTCCACGTTCATCATCTTCGCGTAAGGAACGAGCGTTCCGGCAGTCGGAACACTTATTCTTATCTGCGGTATCTCGCGCAGGAAGATGTTGCTGGAATGTACATCTATGCAGACATCAGAGCCCAGCAGATCCTCCACTATCGACGAGCATATCACCTCTGCCATTGTGCCGTCCTTCGAGCCCGGAAAGACACGGTTCATATCGAGGTCGAACATCGGTATCCCGCGACTTATGGAGTCTATCCCCAGTGGGTTGAGCGCCGGGTAAATGTCAACGATACCGTTCAGCCTGTCGAGATTTTTGTCAAGAAAGCTGCCGATAAGATAGGCGAGATACTGCCCTTCAAGCTCGTCGCCGTGAGTGCCGGTGACAATGCTGATGCGCTTCGGCGTTACCCCGTTTCTTAGCCGCCTTTTCTGTATTATCAGATTTTCGTTTACCCCAAGTGCCGCCTTTGCGACTGTGCTGACCATTTCATTCACCTCTTTCAACCTGCTTTCATCACCGAGCGCACGAGTTGGAGCTGTCTGGTATAACTTCCGAACATAACGCCGCGGTCTATTGCGCAGTCGTCGAAATCACGACCCTGCGACAGCACAAGATAGTCCTCGTTCACCGGACAGTTGTTCGCCGGGTCAAAGCCTTTCCAGCAGCCGTCCTCGAAATACTCTACCCATGCGTGGGTCTCACCGTCGCAGAACGCAAGCCCCGCGATATACCGGCAGGGTATGCCGTCCATTCGCAGCAGCGACAGCATTATGTGCGAGAAATCCTGACACACACCCGCTCCTGCCGCGAATGCTTCCGCAGCCGTGGTGTGTGCAGTTGTCACGTTTTTTTGATAGGTGAAATTGTTGGAAAGCACCTCCGAAAAATGCGCTACTTTGTCGGAAACATTCTCTGTTTGCAGTACCGCTGCAGCCTGCTCATAAAGCGCTTTCAGTTCGTCCGACGGCTTTGTAAAATGCGACTGATAGAGATAGCACGGCATATAGTCGGTGTTATGCCGTGAGCAGTACGTTTCGGCAGTTCCTCGTATCTCAAAATCGAGAAACCTGTGGTCGCCTTTTATGTAGCCTGCGGTGACATTGTTCCCGAAGGCATCAACAGTCTGGTTGACCGCAGTTATCGGGGAGATGCTGAGTTCGCAATTCACGATATGCTGCGTTCTCGTTTCGGGCGGTATCACCCGCAGCGCGAAGGAATGCTCGTGAACATAATCGTCAAATGTCAGCTTCGTTGAAAAATAGAAATCTATCCTTTTCATATTACCCCCGTCAAGCGCTTTCAAACAGTCTTTCAAGGCTCGATACAGCCTTGCCGGAATTGAGATCGTACTCGTTTTCTTCTCCGATTATCTCAACGAGATCGGACAGGAATTTCGTGTTGTAGCGGTAGGGCGTATTCTTCGGTACCCGGTGCAGACGTATGCACAGCCGCTCAAACTCCTTGTTCACCTCGTCATAGGGATATTTCATGCGTAGGTACAGGTCGAGCCGTTCCGTTGACTTGCCGCAGTAGATGATGTTCTTTATTTCCTCGTCGTAGATGTTGTCGGCAATGCAGCCCCAGAAGCCGTACAGAACGTCCTCCAGCGGCAGCAGCGCGAACCGTGTGTTCTTTGCGTTCTCCGCGTTTTTCAGCGTGTCCTTCGCCACCTGCAAAAACGAAAATGCTTCGGTGGAGATGTCCTCCCGCAGAACTATGCCGTTGTCGTAAGCGCGTTCAAGGCTGTATGCAACGGAGCTGAAATTCCCCTTGTCGAATAAGAAGCTGCGCAGAAATTCACCGCTGTTATCGTAATTATCGGGCAAGTCGAAGTACCCGAGATATTCCTCGTAACCTATGTTTTTGTCGAGCATATTGTCGTAGGTTTCCTGCAACGCCTTCAATGTCGTGAACACCCTCTCGGTGTATCTTCCGAGCCAGTAAAGACAATCGCTGTGTTCTAAAGAGATCGTACCCATGTATCTTTAAAGCCTCCTCCTTGTGATGAGTTTACTACGAAGGAATCGGGGTTGCGAGAAAAGCGCGTAAGTCCCGATGCCCAAACCCTTGTTGTTTCACCCGAAAGCACGAACGCTCTCAGGTCTGCCTTACGCATTACTGTTTCACCCTCGTCGAGTATCGGCAGATCGAGGAAGTCGATGACCTCCTGCGCGATAAATCTTCTCGGCTGCGACAGTATCATATCTTTAAGGTCGCCCAGCTTTTCGGCGGTCAGGTCACTGCCGAACACCACGCCGTAACCGCCCGCTTCCGCGACATCTTTTATCACCAGCCTGCTCAGATTGTCGATGACGTATTTCCTGTCGTCCTCGTAGAAGGGCAGGTAGGTCGGCGCGTTTTTCAGTATCGGTTCCTCGCCGAGATAGTATTTTATCATCTTCGGCACGAAATAGTAAATGCCCTTGTCGTCCGCGACACCGTTGCCAGGAGCGTTAATGATGCCTACATTTCCGGAGCGGTAAGCTTCCATTAGGTTCGGTATGCCGATAAGCGATTCTGGCAGGAATGTGAGCGGGTCGAGATATTCGTCGGAAATCCTCCTGTACAGCACGCCTATCCGGGTCTTTTCGCCGGAGTAGGTCTTGTGCCATAAGATATTATTTTCAACAAACAGCTCGTCGCTTCTGACAAGTATGGAGCCGGTATGCTCCGCGAGATATGAGTGCTCGAAATATGCCGCGTTGTATCTTCCGGGGGTGAGTATCGCCCTCACACCGCCGCAGTTCACATACTCCATTGTCTCCCGGAGCAGGTCGGCGTAGTTGCGGTTATCGACGATGTTGTTCTTGCGGAACGCATCGGGGCTTGCAATTCTCGTCAGCTCTCTTGCTATCAGCGGGTAAGATGCACCGGACGGGATACGCAGATTGTCTTCGAGAATGTACCACTCGCCGTCCTTGCCCTGCACGAGATCAATTCCGGAAATGTGGCTGTATATCTTGTTTTTGGGAGTTATGCCCTCGCATTGCGCAAGGTAGCCCGATGAAATATAGATGAAATCCTCCGGGATAATGCCGTCACGCACTATCTTCTTGTCATGGTAGATGTCGTACAGAAAGCTGTTGAGCGCGTCAACACGCTGTATCAGGCCTTTCTCGATATCCGCAAACTGCTCCGCGTCAATAACTCTCGGTATCGGGTCGAAGGGGAAGAACTGCTCCCTGAATTCGCCGTTTTTGTATATTCCGAATTTCACGCCGTATCGCCGCAGCAGCTCGTTTATCTCGTTTGCGTTGCCGATAGCTTCGGTAAAATCCGGGGTGGTTATTTCTTTCATGTATTCCTCCATTAACTCTTGTCCGCCTGCAATACCGCGTTCAGCAGCACAGTCGCTGCGTCCGCGTATTTTCTTGTATCATCAGAGCTCACAAGTATCACCGCTGTCGGCAGCATATTTGCCGCTATCCATGTGTCACGGTCAGGCGAGTAGTGCAGCTTTTCAGTGTTTATACCACATAACGCCGCGCTGTCCTCGGTGAGCTTTGTCAGCTTCTCGTTGAAGCGGAAATCCGGACGTCCCACCGATGCTGTAACAATGTCAGCAACGGCTATCCTATCAGGCACCACTGCCGTATGCACTTCAAACATAAATCGGTGATCGTGAGTGTTCAGCCGGTTTTGCTTGCTGCCCTTAGCGGACTTTTTCGGCTTTAAGTCCTTGTAGTCACCGCGTATCTCTTCCGGCAGATATTCCAGACAAAGCGCACCCATTGCGGGGAGAAGCTCCCATTCATCTACTGCGGGTTCGTCATTCCACAGCAGGACTGTCAGCGCGTGAGTAAGCGTTATTTCCTCGGCTTCCAGCGTTTCGATTATTTCGAGCGCAGTACAGACACCCGCATTGTCGCTGCTGTCGGAGCAGGACAGGACTATTTTCTTGCTGTCCGGTGAACTGCCGGACAGGGTGACATACACATTTCCGAGGTCGTCCGTCTCCGGCTTGAAACACAACGTTTCAAGCCGTGTTATTATGTATTTTCTGCTGTCCTTATGCTTTTTCAGTCCGGACAGCGTTTCTTTTATTCTTTCTTCGCTGCACCTGTACAGCATGTCTCCTTTGTACATAAGAGGTCACTCCTTTGTCTAATCTATAAGGTCATTCTGAAATCTCGACAGGTGCTCGAACGGCAATATCTGCCGCCCGCGGAACAGTCCGCACCCGTCATTGATAAGAAAATTGTCTGCCGCGCGGAACATATTCACATCGACTTTTGACAGTTCTATCTCCTGCAATCTCCGCACACGCTCATACGCCTCGTCGAACCATACGCACTTGCCCTCCGGTATCGCTTCGCGGCGGGTCCGCGAGGATTCCTGCCGCTTTTCGTAGCCAAAATGGTTGGCTTCACCGATCTCGGCATTGTCATCCATATCCTTCGTGCGGAGTTGCACCTCTGTGTAGCAGCGGGCAAAGTTATCATACAGCGTTATATGCAGTGACTGATAGCCAAAAGGACGGCTGTTTGCAATATAGTCCCGGTAGTATGGACGCACCTTTTCTGCCAACCGACCGGAATGTTCGCTCTCCGGTAGCCCCGAAAGCTCGGCGGTAAATCCACGTTCTTCGAGGAAATCCGGGAGTATGTCCGCGACCTCGTACAGCAGCTTCAGCTCGGTTTCTTCTCTGTTCTCGCCGTCTTTAAGGTGGCATTTCGGAAGTGATATAACTATTCTGTATGCCACAAGATCACGGAAACACTGCAGCTTGCTCTTGATCTCGGTCTCGCTGGGAAGCTTCCTGTTTTCGCGGAAGTAGTCATATATGTATTCCACGATGTAGCCGTTGAACTTTTCCTCCGCGCGTATCAGAGACTTTATTCTGCCCTTGAATGTGAACGCGAGGTAGGGGTACTGCACGGTCATATACTTGTAAAGCTCCTTGATGCGGTTGGACTGCGAGGTAAGGAAGTCGTTGTGTTCGAGCATTTCTGTTATCTGCACAAGGAAATTGCTGTGCGCGGTGTCAATGGAATTGCGCGTTTTTTTCGCGTTCTCGCGCAGGTCGGCAGAATACTGGTGCAGTATTTTCAGAACAGTATCTCCGGAGTACAGATAATCATTCAAAGCTATCATGACACGCACGCTTCTTTCCGTAATAACGGCGAAAGGCGCCGCCCGATATGGACAGCGCCTTTGCCTTGCATTTAATTTTCTTTATTATAGCAGAAATCGGCGCAAATGTCAATAAAATATGAATAATTGAAAATCTAAACTTGCAAAATCGTGATAATCACAGCTTGAACCTCTATTGCCAAACAAATTTTATGCAATATTTCTAATTCTATAATTCAAATAAGGCGGCATACAAGGTACACCGCCTTATTGTGAGGAAGAAAAACTATAAGATAGTATTATCTATCCCAGAGAGAGCTGTATATTTCAAGAATATTCTCCTTTGTTACCGGCTTTACGGTGTTCGCGGGGCTTCCGCTTGCAAGCGCATCATCTGCCATTTTACCGGCGCTCTGCATGAATTTTACCTTATCTATGCCGTAGTCAGCAAGTGTCGGGACCTCACATATTCTGCATATCTCACCGAGTTTCGCAAGAAATTTCTTCGCCGCCGCTTCATCGCTGTCGGTGCTGTCAGCAGCGTTCACTGCTCTGCCGAGGTCTGCAAATCGCCCGTAAGCTCCGTCAAGCGCAAAGCCAATGCATTTTTCCAGAAGCATCGCGTTCGACAGCCCGTGAGGAACGTGGAACAGCGCCCCTATCGGTCTGCTCATTCCGTGAACTATCGTAACAGACGCATTGTTTATCGCAATACCCGCTTCAAGTGCCGCTATCGACATCTGCGTTCTTGCTTCGGTGTTCGTCCCGTCGCTGTACGCGACAGGCAGATACTTCATAATACGCTTGACTGCGGATATTGCAACGGCATCGGTAAGGGGCTGGGCGAGACGCGACGTATAAGACTCCACCGCGTGAGTGAGCGCGTCAAGCCCTGTCGAGGCAGTAACGCTTTTGGGCGAGGACATTGAGAACGCCGGGTCGATGACTGCAAGCGACGGGATAAGACAGTCGCCTTTCAGCAGCATCTTGATATCCGTTTTGCTGTCGGTGATGACCGTGAACTTTGTCGCCTCGGAGCCTGTACCGGCTGTTGTCGGTATCGCTGCCATAGGCGGCATTTTCCCCTTTATCACCTTTCCCATATAGTCGGATATCTTTCCGCCGTTCACGGAAAGTGCCGCTATCGCTTTCATCGTATCAATCGGACTTCCGCCGCCGACCGCTATCATGCAGTCGCAGTCCTCGACCTCGTATTTTGCAAGTCCCGCGTTTACTATCGTGTCGGTAGGCTCGCCCGTAACATCGGAATAGATCGTGTATGGAACTCTGTTCTTTGAAAGCATTGCTGTCAGCTTCTCAAAGCAGTTCAGCTTTATCACCACCGGGTCGGTAACGATGAGCACCCTGTCACCCATTGTACAAAGTTCTTTTTCTGCAAGCTCCAGACTGCCTTCTCCGGTATATATCTTCGCGGGAACAATAAATTCTCTGCTCATATCGTTCTTACCTCAATCATTATCGGCTTTAAGAACGGCGTTCAGCATAACGGTCGCGCCCTCGGTGCAATGCTTTACCGATGAGAATTCCGGCTCACAGTGAGAGAGTCCGTCCTTTGACTGCACGAATATCATCGTGGTCGGCAGCATATACGAAGCGAACTGCGCATCGTGTCCCGCGCCGGAGTGGATGTACTGATGTGAAACTCCGCATTCCTCCGCGGCAGCCTTGACATATCCCACCAGCTTCTTGTCCCAGTAAACGGTATCGCGGTTCCAAGCCTTTTCGACGGTGCAGGTGCAGCCCGACCATTCCTTGTCCGCAAGGCTCTTGACGATAGCAAGGACTTTTTCGAGCACCTCGGGCTTCTCGTGTCTTGCATCGAAGGAAAAGTCGAAGTAATCCGGCACGCAGGTATGCACACAGGGGTGACAAACCACCTCACCGGTCGTATAGACGAGATCGGAATATCCGAGCTTGTCTATCTCCGTGTGCAGGTAACAGAGCGCCTGCGCTGCCGCATAGAATGCGTCCCTGCGCTTCGGCATCGGGAAAGTTCCCGCGTGGGTGGTCTGACCGAAGAATTTGATACGGTAGTTGAACATTCCGAGTACGCAGTCAACTACACCGATGTCGTTTCCGGCATCTTCGAGGATAGGACCCTGCTCGATGTGAGTCTCAAACATATAGAGGTATCTGTCGGGGTCAAGTCTGTACTTCTTATCGCCCTTGAAACCCGATCTTTCAAGCGCCTGACCGAAGGTTTTTGTCGGGTCAAGAATGCTTTTGGACTGCATCATATCCTCGTATTTGAACTTGCTGCGGATATCCTCGGGCAGATAGTCATAACACACGATACCGGAGCACATCATAGCCGGCGGATAGAGCGAACCTTCCTCGTTCGTCCAGATCATGGCGGTGAGAGGGTGCTTATGGGGAATGTTCTGCTCGACTACCGTTTCGAGGACTTCCATTGCGCTCATTACGCCGAGGATACCGTCATAGTTGCCGCCGTTCTTTACGGAATCGCAGTGTGATGCCATTACGATGCGCTTTGCGTTCGGGTCGCTGCCGGGAATGGTAGCGTAGAGGTTTGCGACATCATCTGTCTCGATCTTCGCACCGATACTCAACATACGGTCGATGAACTCTTTTCTTGCCATTATCGCTTCATCGGACAGCGAGTATCTTGTGATACCGCCGTGACCCGCGTCACCGTATTTTGAAAATGTGGTGATTTTGTCTTCCATTCTTTTTTCGCTGCATTTATACATATTATTTGTCCTTTCTGAAAATAAAGCCCTTTTTCGCGGGAACTCTCTGCTGCGGTACTCTCGTACAGTTCTCGATCAGGTACACGACCTCGTCCGCAGTGACTATGTACGCCTTTTCGCCGATACCCTCAAGCTCGAATATCATCACAAATTTGTCGTCCCAGTCGTTTATGTAGAGCTTCGCATTATCCGTTCCGAATTTCTTCT
This sequence comes from uncultured Clostridia bacterium, assembly GCA_946617595.1. Taxonomy (GTDB): domain Bacteria; phylum Bacillota; class Clostridia; order Oscillospirales; family Ruminococcaceae; genus Ruminiclostridium_E. The sequence continues at coordinate 21,555 of CAMOKN010000020.1, read as the reverse complement.
TAACTGCCGGTCTTATCCGTGCGAAGCCGTACAGCATACCGTCACGCGAGACCTTGAAGCTGAGCCTCTTTGCCGTGTCCTTTTTGAGCAGTATCTCCACCGGTATCTCGGTTATCCCGCCCGGGTAACGAAGCTGCTCATAAGTCACCGTTCTGAATTTATCCGGCGTGACGAAATCGGACAGCTTGCACGCCGTCGCGTCTTTATAGCGTATTTCTGCCATACGGCTCCACTTCCTTCCTAATCTGCAAGCTTATCCGCTTCGTCAAGCACTTCATCGACCTTTGCCATTTCCTCGCGTATTTGCTCGGGAGTAATGATGAGGGGCGGGGAAATGAGTATCATATTTTCGTGGGAATAAGTCATAAAGCCTTTCTTTTTCAGCGCTCCGATGAGCTTTCCCATAACTCCCTCCGGGTCTTTGCCATACGGCACCAGCGGTTCGCGGGTATCTCTGTTCTTAACAAGCTCTATTGCCGAGAACAAGCCGATATACCGCACATCTCCGACGCTCTTATGCTTTGACTTTATTTCTTCCAGGCACTTGCCGAGCTCTGCGCCGGACTTGTTGACATTTGCGAGAACATCCGTCTTTTCGTAGAAGTTCAGGCACGCCACGCCCGCCGCGCAGGCAAGCGGGTGTCCGCTGTATGTAAGCCCGCAGGACAGCAGATGATCGTCAAAGTATTCCGCGATCTTCCTGCTTACAACTACGCCGCCGAGCTGCACATAACCGCAGGTAACTCCCTTTGCGAAACTGACGATATCGGGCTTCACACCGAAATTTTCAAATGCGAACATCTTTCCCGTGCGTCCGAAGCCCGCCATTACCTCGTCGCAGATCATCATTATCCCGAACTCGTCGCATATCTTCCGTACTCCCGGAAGATAGCCCTCCGGCGGTATGATAACGCCGTTGGAGCCGGTTATGGTCTCCATCACGATGGCGGCGATGTTGTCTGCGCCCTCGTATATCACCTGCTCACGAAGCCGCTTCACATAATAAGCGGAGGCTTCTTCTTCCGTTTTAAACGGCAGATCATCACGGTAGATATACGGGTCGAAGAACTTCACGAAGCCCGGTACTCCCGGTTCAAGGGGCTGTCTGCGAGGCTCGCCGGTAAGGCTTCCCGCGCCGAAGGTGGAGCCGTGATAGCTGCGGTAGCGTGACAGCACCTTAGGTCTGCCGGTGAACATACGCGCTATCTTCACTGCATTCTCGTTGGCGTCTGCACCGCCGTTCGTGAAGAACACCTTGCCCATATTGTTGGGCATAAGCTCGATGATCTTTCTTGCAAGCTCACCTCGCGGCTCGCTGCCGTAGGACGGCGACAGGTAGCAGTATTTCTCCGCCTGCTCCTTTATCGCGTCAATGATATCACGGTTACCGTGACCCACATTCAGATTGACGAGCTGGGAGGACATATCGGTATAGCGGTTGCCGTCGTAGTCCCACATATAGATGCCCTCGGCTTTTTCTATCGGGATAGGATCAAGCCCCTTCTGCTTTGACCACGACTGTAAATTATAGGTGCAGTGGTCGTGCTTAATCTTTTCAGCGATATTTTCGGTTGCCATTAAAAATCACTCCTTTTGTCGTACAGTTCAAGCACTTCTTCGATACGAAATGCAAGTATAAGCGAGCTTTTCGTGTTGTCGTCAAGCTCTTTTCCGAGTATTTCCTTTATCGCACGCATTTTGAGATTTATAGTATTGCGGTGGACTCCCGCTTTTTCCGCGGCTTCGCTGACGCTGCCGTTATATGTCAGGTACAGCTTCAGAGTGTCGCAGTAATCGGCGTTTCTCTCAACATCGAATCTGCGTAGCGTACCGAGATTCTCCCGCACAAATTCACGCAGTATATTCGTGTTTTTTATGCCGAACACCAGCTTCATCACGCCGATATCACCGTATCTTGTGCAGCCTCCGTTTCCGAGCATAGACATAAACTGCGCCGCAGATGCCTGCTCATATCCCTCGCTTACCGAGGGCAAGTCGTCAAGCTTATGAGATACTCCGATATAAACCTCATTTGCAGGCTCCTTCAGCACAGCTTCGAGCTCCGCGCACAGACGCGAGATGTCAGCATCACTGCTGTTCTGCCGCACCGCGACGAGTGAGCCGTCGTGCATAAACAATGTCGAGCGTTGTCCGGAGCTCCTTATCGTTCTCCATATACTCATATCCATTGTCTGCGCCGCCTGCTTGGTGACATTCGCGCCGTTCGATATGACGCAAGCCGAGATCACGGTGTAGCTGCTTTTCTGTCCGAATTCCGCCCTGCTTAACAGCTCGGCGTAATTCTTCAGTGCGTCCGGGTCTTTTATTATTGCCCTGAACGCTTCTCCCACCGTGCTTTCGTGCTTTTCGTTGCCGATTATCCTGCGGCAGAAGTCATAGGATATATCAACTATTCTCGTGCTCCACGGTATCGTGAAAAGCGGCAGATCGTTCTGTTCGCAGTACACTATCACCGGCGACGGCACAGACTCAATGTACGGACCTATGTTCACCACCAGCCCCACAACGCCCTTTGCTTTCAGGCTTTCCGCAAAACCTTTGAGCCAATCGGTGCCGCTGTGGGTGATACCGGTGGTGAATATGAGCTCGTTCCCGTGCAGGAAATCCGGCACCTCGCTGTCCTCAACGATATGCACCCATCGCACGGTATTTTCGAGACCGCCGGAGCCCGCTATCAGCTTCATAGCGTAGCTTTTCTCGGCGTTCACGCACAGCTGTGATAATGATATAGCCATACCACTCACCCGCCTTTGGGCTTCGTTACCCTCTTGTTATTATCGGTTATCGCTCCAGTCGGACAGACCAGCATACACAGGTGGCAGCCGACACATTTTCCCGCGTGCAGCCTCGCCTTGCCGTCCTCAACTGTTATAGCCTGATGCCCCGCGTCGCTGCAGGATATGTAACATCTTCCGCAGCCGATGCAGCCGTTCCTGTCGAATTTCGGGAACACCACCGTACTGCGGTCGAGCGTATCCGCCGGAACAATATTCGGGAGCGCCGCACCTACAAGCTCAGATATTTTTGAGATGCCGTGAGACTGCATATACGCTTTCGTTCCCGCGATAAGGTCGTCTATGATGCGGTAGCCGTACTGCATCACCGCAGTCGTCACCTGTATGTTTTTGCAGCCGAGCAGGATAAACTCCAGAGCGTCGTGCCACGTTTCGATACCGCCCATTCCGCTGAGCTCCGTACCGGCGAGCCTGCCGCATTTCGCAAGGTCGTGTATGAACCGCAGCGCTATCGGCTTGACTGCCTTTCCGGAATATCCCGAGACCGAGCATTTCCCGCCTACCGACGGGCTGCTTTCAAGCGTTTCTGCATCTATCCCGAGTATGCTTTTTATCGTGTTTATTGCCGCTATACCGTCTGCGCCCGCTTCGACTGCCGCAATTGCCGGAACTTCCATATTCCCGATGTTCGGGGTCATTTTTGCAAGCACCGGAAGATGCGTTGCACTCTTTACAAGCTCGGTATAGCGGTTCACGAGAGCGGGGTCCTGCCCGACGTCGGAGCCGAGCCCGCTGCCGCTCATATGAGGACAGCTGAAATTGCACTCGATGATATCCGCGCCTGCCTCGGTAACGAGCTTCGAGAGCTGCACCCATTCCTCATCGTTCTGCCCCATTATCGACGCGACCAGCACCTTTCCGGGGTAGTTCGCTTTCAGCCGCCTGAACACACCGAGATTGTATTCCAACGGGTGGTCTGATATCTGTTCAAGGTTCTTAAAGCCGATGAACGGCGTTCCCTCTTTCCCGATAGCGCCGAAACGCGGAGATACCTCCTCCGGTATCAGAAAACCTACCGTCTTGAATACTGCACCCGCCCAGCCTGCCTCGAACGCACGGGCGACCATATCATAGTCGCCCGCAACGATAGAGGAGGAAAGGAAGAACGGATTTTCGCACCGAACACCGCAGAAATCTATCGAAAGATCGGGCTCGGAATCGTGTTCAGCCGGTTTCGGAAGCTGCGCTGTGATATCCCGTATGCGAATGCGTGTGTCATAATGTATGCAGGAGTTTTCGCATCTGCCGTCACATTCCGCACATTTTGCAGCATCTGTGAATCTGCCGGCGCAGGCTTCGTTCTCGAATCGCACCGCGCGTACCATTCTTGCAGGGTCGAAGCCCTGCGTACAGGCATTTGTGCAGGCGCCGTCCGCGCACAGCAGACACCTTGCCGCTTCTTCTCTGATCTTCAGCATCGTATCACCTTACTTTAAGCTGCACTTTACGAATTTGCCCCAGCCCTTCTCGCCGACAAACTCACCGTTGTCGTAAACGAGCCTGCCTCTTGAGTAGGTCTGAACGGGATATCCGTGAACCGTCACGCCCTCCCATATCGTATGGTCGCAGTCGGAGTGCATCTTCTCGTTCGTTATCGTAAAATCAATTGTAGGGTCATAGATCACGATATCCGCGTCCTTACCGACAGAGATCGCACCCTTGTCCTTGCAGCCGAATATCCTTGCGGGATTTGCCGAGCACAGCGCCACAGCCTGCTCAAAGGTTATCCGCCCGGTATTCGCCGCCGACAGCATATACGGGTACATATTCTCGATGCCCGCGCAGCCGTTGGGTATCTTCGAGAAATCGTCCTTACCCCAGTCCTTCTCATACGACTGGAACGGGCAATGGTCGGTAGCAACGGTGTCGATATCGCCGCGTTTTATAGCCTCCCATATCGCATCCTGACTTTCCTTGCCCTTCATAGGCGGCGAGCAGACAAAGTTTCTGCCGTCCTCGCGCTTATATACTTCACTTGTAAATTCGAGGTACTGCGGACAGGTCTCCGCATATATCTCATATCCCTCGTCTTTTGCCTTTGTGACAGCCTCTACGCCCTGCTTATCCGCGAGGTGGACTATGTAGAGCGGAGCGCCGGTCGCCTTTGCCCACTGTATTGCGCGTTCGTCTGCTTCACCTTCGACAAACTCGGGACGGGACAAATAATGATACCAGGCACTCGTCTTGCCCTCGGAAAGATACTTTTTCGTGAGTGTGTTCACAAGCTCGTTGTTTTCGGCGTGGACTTCGATCAGAGCGCCGACCTCCTTTGCCTTTTGCAGTACCTGAAAGAATACGCCGTCGGTAACTCCGAAATCGTACACCATAAACACCTTGAATGACGGAACTCCTATATCGACACATTCGCCGATGCCGTCGATAAGTCCGTTCTCGACATCTTTTACCGCAACATGGAACGAGTAGTCAACTGCCGCAACGGGCGCGCAGAGCGCATCACGCCGCTTTACAGTATCGGTCATCTTTTCGCCAAAATCCTGTAGCGCAAAGTCAAATACAGTGGTAGTTCCGCCGCACGCAGCCGCTCTTGTTCCCGCAAAGTAGTCGTCCGATGATACCGTGCCGCCGAAGGGCATAGCAAGGTGGGTGTGGGCATCTATCGCGCCGGGTAGCACCAGCTTTCCGCTTGCGTCAACAACATTTTCGCAGCCGCCAACGCTTATGCTGTCTGCAATACAGACGATCTTTCCGTTCTCGATGCCGACATCTGCCTTGAAAGTACCGGACGCATTTACGACTGTTCCGTTTTTGATTATCATATCCATATGATTACCTCATTTCTTGTAAACAAGCACCAGACCGGAACGCTGATATACCTGCGCGATCTCAAGCAGATCCATACCGCCTGCGTTAGCGGATATGAGGTTCGATACCCACGTTACGCCGAAATCTACAGTACCGTTGTTTACCGCAGTTGTTTCACCGATGTCACCGCCGCCGGAAACTATCGTTACATTGAGCCCAACCTCGTCATAGTAGCCCTTAGCCTTTGCGACGAAATAACCCATGAACTGCGCCTGCGGGAGCCATTTGAGCTGGATCGAAACATCTGTCTTTTCGGGAGCGTCAAAGCTGCCTGCTATAGCGTCTGTCCAGTATGCTGTACTGCGGATATCATCGAGGGTGAGCGCCTGTAATTTCTCTGCCGCTGTGCTGTCATCGAGGGAGATGTACTGCTTTGCAAGGTCGAGAGTCTGCTGCATTGCCGCTTCGTCCATCTTGCCATAATCGGTCACGGTGCTGCCGTTTGTGTCTGTCTCAACGAGCTTCTTTACCTCCGATGCCATATATGCCTGATGATCGGAGGAAACGGAAGAACCTGCTTCAAATACTATCTGTGCAGCCTCCTCCGGGTTTTCGCAGGCATATTTCCAGCCCTTCATAGAAGCGGAAATGAATGCTTTCACGGTGTTGGGATTTGCTTCCGCGAATGCCTTGGTACAGAACAGATTGTCTTCGAGCATCGCGACACCCTCGTTGTTCATGTCGATGATGCCGACGCTGTCGCCGTAGCCGTAACCGCCCTCATAGCTGTTCTGCACAAGCCCGAGCTCATTGTAGGTCATCGCGGACGCGAGGGTTATCGAATCATCATCGAAGCCGTCCATATCGAACGCCTGCGATAAGAACCTGTTCTCCTGTCCGTACTTTGTGAGCAGGGCAAGTATCTCATACTCGTTGCCGAGTCCCCAGTTGCCGACCTTGCCCGCCTGTGCAGCTGCGATTATCCTGTCGCCGTCAGATGCTGCAGCAGTCTCAGCGCCCTCTGTTGTGACAAATTCGGTCGATTCTGCGGCAGCAGCCGTCGTTGTGGTCGTTTCAGCCTGTGCTGCTGTTGTGGTTGTGCTGCTGCCGGAGCCGGACGAGCCGCAAGCCGAGAATGTCGATACGATCATTGCTGCGGCAATAACAGCCGCAAGTGTTTTTCCGGAAAATTTCATAGAAATCTGCCTCCTTTTTTCCTTTGTTCTACTTTTTTATTTTAAGTGCAGTTACCTGCGCTTTTTCAGGACTATTGCTTCTATTACCATAAGCACCGCGTACATCACGATACCTATGATACAAGCTGTAACGATATATGCCCAGGCTGTGGAATACTGCGCTATCAGAATGTTCTCCCGTATCTGCCGCCCGACACCGGTGATATACTCGGCAAAGTATTCGCTTACAAGTGCGCTGATGACGCTTCCGGGAACGCTTACCCGGAGTGCTGTGAAGATGTACGGAACGCTGTTCGGGAGCCGCAGCTTCACGAACTCGGTGAGCCTGCCTGCAGCATAAGTCTTCATCAGATCGTCCGAGAACGGCGGCAGCTCGGTAAGTCCGCGGTAAGCGTTTACACTCATTGACGCCATACTTACGACCGTTACGACTATCACCTTTGCTACTGCGCTTCTCACCTCGGCTTCGGAGCTTACGTCCTTTGTCCAGTTGATGATGACCGGTGCGAGCGCGACTATCGGTATTGCGTTGAACGCTGAAACTATCGTAAGTCCGCCGCTGCCATATTTCGGGAATACTGTGGCAAATATTGCTATAAGGTAGCCGAGAAGTGACCCGAAGATAAGTCCCAGCACAGCGACCTGCACCGAAGCCCATACATTCGTCATTATCTTGTCGCTGTTCTCACCAATTATCGTGATTATGCGCGTCGGGTACGGCAGGACATATTCGTCGGTGTTCAGCACTATATGCAGTAATCCGGTCTGCCATGCGGCGATAAGAGCTATACCGAAAATGAGCGGGCATACGACCGACTGCACAGCGCTTCGCCGTTTCTTGTTCACTTTTGCAGCCATACGCTCATCTTCCTTTCTTTTCGAGTCTCTTGTACGGACAGAGCAGCGTCTCGATGAGCCCCATTATGTAGAAGCTCAATATTCCGATAACTGCGCTGAAAAATACGATGTCCCAGAACACATATCTTGTCATTGCGCCTTTGAGCGACTGCGAAAGCAGACAGCCAAGCCCGATACCGCCTTGAAGAGTATCTACGAGTATAGACGCCGTTATCGCCATAGGAGCCGATATTTTCAGCCCTGTGAAAAAGTACGGTATGCAGGCGGGTATCATCGTTTTCGTATAAAGCTGGAGTTTGTTTGCCGCGTAAGAGTACATCAGCTCGTGTGCTTCACGGCGTACCGCTTTGAACCCGGCAAGGGTGTTTGCAGCGACAGGATAGAACGTGAGTATCGCTGCTATCACGATACGGCTTACTGCAATATCACCGGTTATAGCGTTGATTATCGGTGCCATTCCGAGTATCGGTATAAGCTGGATCAGCATAAGATACGGAAACGCGATCTTTTCGATGATACCCGAAAGACTCATCAGCAGAGCAAGTATGAATCCTGCCGCTATTCCGATGACATAACCCACCGCCGCCCGGGAAAGAGTTGCGCCCGCGTTTTCAAGCACCATTCCGAGTGCAGTCTGCGAACCGTTTATCTTACGGTCGCTTGTAAGTGAATCAATAACGCCGCTCAGATGCGGAAGAACATTCTCGGGAGTTCGCTTGACCTCGGCTACCCGCGCCGCGCAAATCTCCCATATAATGATAATTACTGCGATCCATACAAGCGTTACAAACGCCTTGCTGTTGACTATTTTTCTGATTGCTTTCATTCATATCAGCTCCTAAACTCCCTCAAAGCTGTTCCTAACCTTTGCCACAAGCGCGGTAAATTCGGGTGTGTCTCTTATCTCCATAGTTCTTGGTCGCGGCAGATCAATGTCGATCACCGCGGAGAGCCTGCCCGGGTGGGGTGAGAGTACGCACACCCTGTCGGAAAGGAATACCGACTCGGAAATGTTGTGTGTGACGAAGATTATCGTCTTGTTCGTCTTTCGCCAGATTTTAAGCAGATCTATGTGCAGCTTTTCTCGCGTGAACTCATCAAGCGCCGAAAACGGTTCGTCCATAAGCAGTATCTCCGGCTGCAATGCCAGCGCCCGTGCTATACCAACTCTTTGCTGCATACCGCCCGATAATTGTCTCGGGTAATGGTTCGCAAACTCCGAGAGACCGACAAGATCAAGCATTTTTACAGCACGCTCGCGGCGTTCTGCCTTGCCTTCGTGTATTATCTCAAGCGGAAGCTCGATGTTCTTTATCACAGTTCGCCAGTCGTACAGCACCGCACTCTGGAATACCATTCCGTACTTGCGCTTCAGACGGGCTTCTTTCGGGGTTTCACCGCCTATCAGCACTTTACCGGAGGTAGGCTGCAAAAGGTCAGCGATTATGCGCAGAAGCGTTGTCTTGCCGCAGCCCGACGGTCCGAGCAAAGAGATGAACTCGCCTTTTTGTATATCCATTGTAACGCTTGTGAGCGCCTGTACTTTCTTGCCGTCTGCCGCATCGTATGTCATTCCGACATTGTCAAGCATAATTTCTGCATTTTTTATTCTTTCAACATTCATATCCGTTCACCTTCTGACTTATGCAAAAGAGAACAATAGCATTGACGCCATTGTCCTCTCGCTTTCTATGTTTCAATTATATCAAGTCGATTTGTGGTTGTCAACGCAAACGGCAATTTATGTGATTTCTGTACAAACAAATCAACACCGAGCAAATAAAAACGGGCAATTTATGAATAATTTAAATTCTATTCTTGCAAATATTAGGCTCTGGCACAGTCTTTGTGTCGGGCGAATAAGGCAGCAGCACAATTCTTTATTGACAAAAATTTTTCCGTATGCTACAATATAAAAAGGCAATGGCGCTGAAAATAACAAAAGTGTTATTTCAGTGCCATTATGTTTATTTGTGAGGTTTGATATGGCAGCATTTGACAGGATAAACTCGGGCATTCCCGAAATGGACACGGCACTCGACAGCATACGGCTGGGCGATAACGTGGTGTGGAGGATATCGGAGTTATCGGAATTCCGGACATTCGTGACGCCGTTCATTGCACAGGCGATGCGCGATAAACGCAGCATCGTTTATCTTCGTTATGCGGACACCGAGCCGCTGACCGGTTACTTCACGGAAATAAAAAGGGTTCTGATACCGCTTTCTCACAGGTTCGAGACATTCGCCGCGGACATTCATAATGTCATTGAAAAGGAAGGCAGAGAGGTCTTCTATATTTTCGACTGCCTTTCCGAATTACAGACAGCTTGGGCGACAGACCTTATGATGGGCAACTTTTTCAAGGTGACAGCACCGTTTCTGTCCTCGCCTGACTGTGTTTCGTACTTCCCGATAAAACGCGGAAAACACTCGCTCGGTTCGGTAAATAAAATACTCGGTACAGCACAGATATTTCTTGATGTATATTCCGACAAAAGGAATTACTATATCCGACCCGAAAAAGTGCATGACAGGAACTCCGGCACAATGTTCCTTCCGCATACCTACGAACCTGCTACAGGTGAGTACAGACCGATACTTGACGGCGTGAGATCGAGCAGGTTCTACTACACAATGGGCAACGCCCAGAGAGCGACTGACGAACGCTACATCGACTCCTGGGACAGGTTCTTCAACCACGTCAAACGGGAATACCGCAGAGGTGAGGACGTGAGCGAAGAGTGCAGCCGTATGTGCAATATCATAATGAGCCGCGACGAAAAAATGCGCGATATGATAAAGCGTAACTTCACGCCGGAGGATTATTTTGCAGTCCGCGACCACATGATCGGCACGGGAATGATTGGTGGAAAAGCCTGCGGTATGCTGCTTGCACGCGCGATAATCCGGAACAACGAGCCCGACATTGCGGAGGTCATCGAGCCCCACGATTCGTTCTATGTCGGTTCTGATGTGTACTACACATACATCGTTGACAACGGCTTCTGGGAGCTTCGCGTAAAGCAGCGCACCGACGAGGGGTATTTCACCCTCGCGGACGAGTTCGCTGACAGACTGCTGAACGGCAGCTTCTCCGACATAATGCGTGAGCAGTTCACTCACATCATCGAGTATTACGGAAATGACCCGTATATCGTCCGTTCCAGCAGTATTCTTGAGGACGGATTCGGGAATGCCTTTGCGGGCAAGTACGAGTCGGTGTTCTGCCCGAACAGAGGAACACCCGAGGAGCGTCTCGCCGAGCTTGAAACCGCAATAAAGACAGTTTATGCAAGCTCTATGAGCCTGTCAGCGCTGGACTATCGCAAGCGCCGCGGACTTGACAAGCGCGATGAGCAGATGGCGCTGTTGGTACAGCGGGTCTCCGGGTCATACTACGGCGATTATTATATGCCCTGCGCGGCGGGTGTGGGCTACTCCTACAGCCCGTACCGCATACTGCAAAGCTCCGACCCGTCGGCGGGTATGCTGCGGCTCGTTATGGGGCTGGGAACATCGGCAGTTGACCGCAAGGAAGGCTCCTATCCTCGTATCGTCAGCCTTGATATGCCCGAACGCACGACACATACTTCTTCCGCAGACCGGCACAAGTTCTCACAGGGAAACACCGAAGCCGTAAATGTTATCGCCCGGAATATCGAGCAGTTACCGCTTCGTGTTATCGAGCCGGTCATTCCGAAGTATGTGGGAAAGCTCCTGCTTGAACACGACTTTGACGCAGAAAGCCGGCTTCGTGAAATGGGAAGGCGGCAGGACGTGCGGTTTATATCCTGCAAGGGCATAGTCGAAAACAAGGAGATAATGGACCGTATGCGCCGCCTGATGCAGTGTATACAGCAAGAGTACGGGAATCCCGTGGATATTGAGTTCACAATTAACATCTCGGACAACGGCGAGTATTCCATTGACCTGCTGCAATGCCGCCCCTTGCAGGTGATGAACAGCACGGGCGGCATGCCGATACCGGAGAATATCCCTCGGCAGAATATCCTGCTCGAAAGCGTCGGCGCGTCAATGGGTATATCCCGCACAGCAAAGCTCGATATCATCGTGTATGTTGACCCAGTGAAATATTACGATATGCCGTACAATAAAAAGACCGCTGTCGCAAGCCTTGTCGGGAAGATAAACTGGCACTTCCGCGGAAAGGATAAGCACATGATGCTGATAGTTCCGGGGCGCGTGGGTACGTCGTCGCCGGAGCTGGGAGTGCCGACAGCTTTCGCGGATATCAGCGAATTCAGCATTATCTGCGAAGTCGAGGAGACCAAAGCAGGATATAATCCGGAGCTCTCCTACGGCAGTCATATTTTCCAGGATCTTGTGGAAGCCGGAATACTCTACACCGCCGTGTTCTGCAATGAAAAGACGCTGCACTATTCGCCGGAGCGGTTGGCGGGCTGCACAGACATAACATCTGAATTTGACAGCGAAAACGAGCTTGCCGGTATCGTGAAGGTGTACGATGTCAGCGGCAGGGACTGCATGGTGTATAACGACGTTACAAGCGGACATCTGCTGATAACGATGTGAGATCAAGAGAGGCGTTGTCTGAACGGCAGCGCCTTTTGAATTTATTTACTGTTAAGTAAAAAACGAAAGATAATTCTCTTATTTGCGTTTATCAGGCAAATTTAACTTTCAATCTATATTTGCCAATAATATGATGACCAGCTATTCCTTGTTTACAATCACGTAAAGTATATATGTCTCACCCAGCACGCGATAATTACGCGAGATGATCTCATCGACCTCGAAATAAGCATCAGCCAAGCTGCAATAGCAGCTTATTGTGTCCGTTTCTAACTCTACACCGTTATATACGGTCTTGTCCATATACTCAACAGTTTGAACTTCGTGCGTTTCCATACAGCAGGGGCATAGAATTACCTCGGTTTTGATGATCTTAGCCTAATCTGCTTTTAGGCAACTCAGAATGACAGGCATAATTGGCTTTCATTCAAAATCACATCTTTTAATTCCACACATTTTATATTATATATCCTTTTATGATTTATTTCAAGATATTTATAGAATTATTTTCCCTATAATCAGAAAAATATATGATATAATATTCATGAGTGATCATAATGATGGAAGATAACGAATTCGCCGCAAGACTTACTCAACTGAGGCAAATCAAAGGTGTATCTGCTCGCGATATGAGCTTATCCTTAGGTCAGAGTGAAAGTTATATCAATAAAATTGAAAATCATAAGGCAATGCCGTCAATGACCGGATTCTTCTATATATGCGATTACTTTGGGATCACGCCCAAAGAATTCTTTGATTTTGGCATCGACAGCCCAAAACTCTCATCAGAGATCATAGCAGAGATACAAAAGCTCAGCTACGAAAAGTCTGTTCATATTCTGGAAGTTATAAAAGACTTGAATAAATAAATACCCATTATGGGATAAACCCTTATTCAGCCCACAAAAAAAGGCTGCCCGAAAGCAGCCTTTCATCGTTCAATAACGATATTATTCTTATTCGCGTTTATTAGGCAGATTTAACTTTCAATCCATATTTGTCGATAATGTGGTGAGCCAGCGATTCCTTGTTCGCGATTGCATAAAGAATATCCTCATCTATGGTATCTTGAGCCACAAGATGAAAGCACTGACACGTTTCCGTCTGCCCTATACGATATATCCTGTCTCTACACTGGTTATAATCTGCGGCAGAGTAGCTAAGCGAGTAGAATATTATCTTGCTCGCAACAGTAAGATTCAATCCGAGACCTACGGTCTGAAGCTGTGCGACCAGAACCTTGCATTCGGGATCATCATCAAATTTATTCAAACCTTTGATTCTTTCAGCATTTGATATTTCCCCTCGATAGCGAGCGTAATCAACGCCTTTTTTCTCCAAAAGCTTCTCTATAGCAATTAGTTCGGGAACAAAACGCGCTATTACAACCACTTTATGTTTTTCTTCGTGGATAGAATCAAGCAACTCGCTCAATGCGTTCAGTTTTGCTTTGCTGACGGATACCGAACGACCGTTTTCATCGGTCACAAAACCGCCCGTGAACTGAGAAAGCCGAAGCAGTTCAGTTAAGATATTTTTGGGAGAAACTATAGAATCGTTAGTAAACTTCAGCATTCTATCATACCACAAGCGTTTGTATTCCTTCATTGCCGACGGTTCTAATACAACTGGAATTTCCGTATAAGTTATTCCCGGTAAATCGAGACATTCCTTTTTTTCCAGACGAATTCCGATGCTAAAAATATTTTCCCTGAGATCCTCCTTCATTTCTGATTTAAAACATATTTCATACGTTCCGGATTTAAAAAAATATCTGCGCCAGAACGAAAAATAGTCACCAAAAACGGAGCTATCAAGGAACCTATACTGACTCCAGATGTCCCTTTCGTCATTGCATATTGGCGTGCCGGTAAGTAGCAGCTTATATCTTGCAGCGTCGCCAAGCATATGCATACATTGACTTTGCATAGTCCTTTTGTCTTTCATTTTGTGCCCCTCGTCTGCGATGATCATGTCGGGGGCATATTTGATCAGCTCTGTGACATAATTTCGCATACTGTCGTAGCTTATTGCCATGATCATCAAAACATTCGGGTCATCATATTCTGCCGCTTCCCGCAGCAATCTGTTCTTTTTTTCCTTGCTTCCGTGTACAATGACAAACTTATAGGGAAAATCCGCAAACTTCTCCGTTTCGCGCTCCCACAATTTGAGCAAAGTGTTCGGACATACAATGAGCACCTTACGGATCTGCGACTTCTTAAACAATTCACTGATGACCGCAAGGGAAATAATTGTTTTACCGAGCCCCATATCAAGCAAAAGAGCGGCTCCGCAACCCACGGCAAGAACCCTGAGAACGAACTCCAAACAAAGGAGCTGAAATGAATACAGCTTACTTCTAATGCTGTTTTTATTTTTCGCCATTTTAGTCACTTCCTTCCGATTAAACCGACGACGAAAAAAGCCGGCTGCTATGGTGCAGTCGGCTTATATAGTCTAAAAAAGCAAACCGCACCAAGATCAAACTAACCAATACTTACGCATTGGTCTAACTTGACCCCGCCTTTTTACAATTTGCTTCTTTTATTTCTTAATTCCGATGACAGTTGATCTGCCAGTTCCTAATCTTCATTATTCCATTGGCGGGTACATGTGTATTATATGGCCATTTTGAAAAAGAGTCAAGCCTTTTATGAAAATTTGTGAATCATCTCCAAAAGCAAAGAGCTGGCAGGATGCATTTTTATGCATTCTTGCAACGTCTTAAACAAATCTCAGACAGTTATATATAGGCTTGTCACGCTTCGTCCTTAATATCTTCAGGATCAACGACGATAGCACCAAATCTTTCGATAGATATTATCTTTTTTTCATAATCGTCCAAAATGCCATTAAGCTCACTGATAGCCTGTTCCGCCGAGATCAAGCCGTCACCTACGCCGTTTATGAGTGTTCCAATAAATCCTATGGCAAAACCCTTAGCGTACCCTCTTGCATAATTTCTTTCCCTGTCGTTCTGAAGCATATTTCCATATCCTTTCAAACCTGATTATTTATTGAGCATCTCGTCTTTGACTTTACTTTCCACCGCATCAACAGTCTTGCGCAGCTTGTACATACGATTTTCCAAGCAATGATAGCAGCCGCCGTGATTGCGGCAATGCGGAGATACATTTTTGGCACCTACATATTGACGGCGGTGCTCCTTCCCATACTTGATTGCCTTGTTAAGCGACATACGACATACCTCACTTTACGCTTCCTGTCTATTATTATACTCCTCGCGAGATGTGAAATCAACGATCAAGCCACCTGCCAACGAAAGAAAATAGCGGTTGAAATTCAGTCAAAACAGACAAAAGCCTGCGTATCGTGTGACACGCAGGCTTAAGTACATTATTTGCTCTCGTCCTTACTGAGAACGTCAAGCAAGAACTTCGCCCCGAAGCGGAATCCTCTGGTAAAGTCATTCAGGCTCTCCAGCGCCGAGATAGTGTGCATAAGGTCTTTCAGTTCGGTAAGCATATTCTTTGTCTCCGGAAAACGCTTGACAAACTCCTCCTCGGTCTGCGTGAGTAAAGCCAATGTCTCCTTGTACTTTTTTGTAGTTGGCACCGGCATCTCGCAGGGATTGAGTTCGCCATAGTAAAACTGCTCAATTATACTCTTCATAACTACCTTCCTTTCTCCGGCAAGCCGCCTATGCCGGCGGCTGCTTACTGTTCTTCGATAATACCAACCACATCGGACTCACCTCCTGTAATTGTCAGAAAAGCCTAAATTACCGTATACTCCGAATGCGCGGAAAGAATTTCCGTGTGGATCTTCTCGACCTCGGGGTTCTTACAACGAGGTCTCGCAAGACGAGTGTTAGTGTACAGAATGCGATTGAAGTCCTGTCCGGATTCCCTCAGATACGCTTCGATCTTGTTGAAGAACATAACTGCAAAGCCTGTCAACACCGCTCTTTCACTAAGCTTCACATCGCAGACGAGCGCGACCCTGTCGGTCATCTTCAGCCTTGCAAGCTCTTTGAACTTATCAAAGCCGCCGACCCTGCCAGCCGCAAGAGAGACCTCGTAGAGCATAGGCTGGTCGTCAAGCACCAACGGTGCATCGAGAACAAGGGTGTTTGCATAGCCGACCTTCTTCTCGTTCTGAGTCAAACTGCCCTCGACTATGTAAATATCGGGATAGCTGTACCGCGTATTGAGCTTTACGCTGTAAGGCTCGCCGTTGTCGAGAACTCCGCCATAGACATCATATCCAACAAGCATTGACATAGCGATGCCTCCCTTAAAACTCCGCTTCGAGGTAGAAATCCTTGATTTTCACTGTTACCTCGAAATATCCATCGCCCGGAGTTATAACGTAATCCCCCGAAAGCTTAACGATCTCAGCAAAATCATCGGGATCAAGCTGAGCGAGCCTTATCACAACAGCAGCGTCGTGATCACCCACAGGTCTAACCACTTCCCCAAGAAAGTTGTCCGGGTCGCCAAGCACAAACTTGTCGAGGAGAGCCTTCACGCTCTCCCAAATGCAGCGGTCAGTACTGTGATAAACGCATTCATCGCTTTCATCACGAACTGCGGGTTCATACATTCCGTCCATAGTCTTCGAATATGCCTCAGCCTCTGTCATTCCGTCATATAATTTTTCCTTTTTCATATTGATACCTCCTGTTTTAACTGTTGCAATAGTCGCTGTAGAAATCTTCAACAACGGCTTCTATCACGAATGTGCTGTCAATGGGCGTAACCGTAAGCTTAGTGGTGAGTTCAAAAATCGCGTCAAGGTCTATCGCCGCAACATGACCCACCCTGCACCTTACGGTGGCATCAGCCTGATTCCTCGGGGTGATCGTCGCACCGTAGAATGCGTTGTTGCAGGTTGCGGTGATCGTACCGATTATGGTCATAGCGTCCTGCCACTTTTCCTTACGCACCTCACGGTAGTCAGAAACGACTTCCGGCGCAGCACCCACGCCTTCCAGATACTCACTTGTTTCCGCGTAAATCAAATCATTTTTCTTCATGATGTTCCTCCTGTTTCTCCAGCGAATAGGTATATATCATATCTACCGCGTTGCCCGTATATTCGGTGTTCACGAAAGCGAACACCGAATGTAATCCTACCATTTCTTTCAGCGCCTCGTAGTCGCTTTTGCTGAATGTGAACCGCGTCGTGAACTCAGCCGCAACACCGATCTTATCATCATCCTTGTCGGTATTCAGCAGTCTGACCTCCGACGCACCCAGCCCCAGCAAAAGCTTGACCTGTTCGCTGATTATTCCGGATACCCTCATATTACATTCCCCCTTTCATTGGCTGCCGGATATGAGTACACCATATCCACCGTTTCCTTATCCGTCCCAGAATTGTCAAACCCGATGTCGGGACGAATACCTACAAGCTGCTCCAGCGCATCAAGGTCATAGGGCTGAAGAGCGAACTGTTTCTCGAAAGTGGCAATAACGATAACCTCGTCATCCGACTCGATGAACTCGACATTGCTTGCGCCGAGGAAACGCAGATAATCAGCCTGTACCTCCCGAGCCGTCTTTTTCGACGCTTTCATAACACATTCCCCCTATCATATCCATAAGAGATAGTATATATCCCGTCCTCGCACTCGGTCTCCACCGTGAGCACCTCTTTGCCGAGCAGCCGATAAAACGTCATCAGCTGCGCCCTGCTGAAATGTGGGTAGAAGCTGTATGTAACCTCTACTCCCACATGTGTTGCCGTTCCGATGAAACGAACGCTATCGGCTCCTGTCTCGAAAAAGAACTCACTCTGCGCCCGATGCCGAGCATCGAGGGTCACACCGTCCAGTATCGGCACCTCCGGGTAGTCCTCAGCTCCGTGCTTAAGTGTGCCTACGCCGACATTATCTACAATCCCGTAAAATCTTGTAACCTTACTCATACAATCAACTCCTTTAATTATGCTGTTTTCTTTGCCGGAGGAAGCAGCTGAAGCTGCTTGTCCGTACCGGCGCTTTCCTTGCTCCAAAGCTCCCGGAGCTCCTTATTATCCGCGAGGATACGGAGTACCGTAAGCTTCATTTTCCAGTTGCACATATTAACCACCCCCTTATCCTTCTTCTCCGACCATGCTCAAAGCGAACTTCGCCCCTTCATGGTAGCCGTTGAGGAACTGTATCGTTGCCGCCAGCTCCCCGATATCCGAGTGAAGCTCCGAAAGCTCGTCATAAAGCTCCTTCGCCTCAGGAAACCGCTTGATGAACTCGTCCACAAGGGCGAGCATCGCTCTGTACTTTCTCTCAAGTTCGCTGTAGGCGGACTTGCTGACCTTCGTGTTGTTCCCTATGTATCCGTTGTTGTTTGTGATTTTCATATTGCCGTCCCCTTTCAAACCATAGATCTGATCTCATTGCGAAAGTCGCAGCCAATAGGAATAACTACGTCATATCCGCCGAGTCTTACGATGTTAGCCGCTGCGTTTACATCAGCATCCAGCATAAGGCGCGTCTTTGTGATGTACAGTCCCCCGACCCTATTTCCGCCAAAGGAATAAACCTCTGCTTCTGCCTTATTAGCAGGTATGTAATCGTTCGTAAGCGAGCAAGCCTGACTTGTATAATATTCATTAAACTTCGCATCGATCCTTATACCTACTTCCTTGCACACATCACGAAGAGACGATATAAACCTTCTGTGAGCTCCTGCCTTAAAAAGCTCATTGTTCTCGTTGTCGTGTACTACTTTAAGATAGTCACCGCCGCAGCATCCAACAAAAATATTCGTAACGCCGGCAGCATTCCACTTTAATACCATTTTCTCGGCGTGATGCAGGAAATAGATGTCCAAACCCCTTTTAACGCTCTCATCGGTCAACGCGTTATGGCAGATCTCCTCAAGCTCCGCACCGCCGAACCTGTCGATCTCACCGTATGAGCTGACGCATACAGCAAAGTTCGATGCTTTGCCACCCATATCGATCCCGATGACCTTGCCTTCGTGTCTGTCCGCTTCGTTGCCGGACTTTGCCCACTTGTTGTTCTGTAAAGTTAACATATTTGCCTCCTTAAATCTCTTGACAAATCCTTGACGATCTGGTATAATCAGATTGGTTCAAGAAGATGTCGCTTGCTTAATCTCCAAGACCCACCATTCTTCCGCGCCGACCTCTTAAAAATTTTTCAGGTGCCGGAAGCTCTGATTTAAGTCTTTCGCAAATAGTATGATTGAGCGAACACGAAAAGAAAATCTATTGATCCTCGTACACATCTTTTTTTCAAAATTTTTTGCCCCCGGGGAGCACCCACCTTAATAACGCAAAAAAGCCTGCCGATCTTATAAGACCGACAGGTTTATATATATTATAATAGTATCCCACTACCGTATAGCATATTTTTCATATCTGTTTATTAGGCATTGTGGCATAATAAAAAAAGAGGTTCAAGTCCACTGAAGTTACCCTCTCAGGACTCGAACCTCTTTGAAATTTTTTAGTTAACATTTGGCACTCTAATTAGATTTCGCGTCAAAATATTTGTATATTTAGCACATATTTTAACGCGCATTTACAGCATATTGCACAATTCGATATTATATATACTATATAATTGAAAAATCCCTCAAACCGCTTGGTTGAGGGATTTCTCTTGGCTCCCGCTACTGGACTTGAACCAGTGACATCTTGATTAACAGTCAAGCGCTCTACCGACTGAGCTAAGCGGGATCATGACTTAGCAATATTTTCTGCGCAGCTCATGTCGAATGCTCTAGCTCACTAACCGCATTACAACGCGGGTTTGAGGCTAAAAAAATGATCAATCTTCCGATTGATAGCGTATGACTGTTTAACTTATAATCATCAAGATTTGAACAAGCAGTCTATACCGACTGATGTAAATGTTGCACTAATATTTTTGTATATATTCACAACAAGGTAAACAGCGTTTATGTTGATTTCCGCAGATTGTTTTCATAAAAATCCTATTTCGTCAAAACGCTGAATTTTTCTGTGCAGTATGACGAACAGGCATTTTCACAAAATCAAATGTGCTATACTATTAAAACGTACATAATAGTATAGCACATCTTGTTATTTCTGTCAAGCCACCACCGTACTCTTGGTGTTGAGGGTGTCCCAATCATTGCAGAAGTCCTTGTAGTCCATGTTCAGCTCGATGTTAAGCTCATAGTCTTTGTTAAGCTCTATGCGGGTAACGAGCTGCGAGATTATCATCTTCTTCTGTTCAAGGGTGCTGTTATCGAACTCCTGCGCCCAGCTTACGAACTGATCGAACATCGGGCGTATCTGTTCTATGGACGCTTTCTTGTCCTTTGCTTCTTTCTGAAGCTGCTCAAGCTGTAAGTTCATAGTTGAAATACGGCTCTCTACGGTCTTTATAGCACTACTAAGCTGTTCAGCCGAATAGATGCTGTCCCCGGTCAGGGTAGCCGCAATCTCCTCCTGTAACCTTTCAAGCTGATTGGTGTTCTTCTTCAACTCCAGATTTATCTTTGTCTGCTTCGCTTTATTGCTTGCCATTTCCTTTTTCAGACGTTTCTGCAGGATCTCCTCGCTTGGAGCCCCCTTAATGCTCTCAAACATCTGATGAATGACCTCGCAGACAGTCTTGTCCACTCTTTCAGCAACATAGGTACTCTGCCCATCGCACTTACAAAGCCCCCTGCTCTTATGATAGCAAAGGTATTTGAGCTGCGACCGGTCATAGACCGAGCCGTCCTTCTTCCTTATGTACTTCTCACGATATACGATAGATGTCAGCCTACCCCCACAGTGAGCACAGAACATGATCCCGGACAGCAGATTCTTACTCTTGGTTTGGCGGGCTATCGTCCTTTTATCATCAAAAGCCCTTGATCTCTGGTCAAGAATCTCCTGAACCCTGTCAAAAGTATGCTGATCCACTATCTGTAAGTGTGTAAGGTGCGGCACATCCGCATCGGTATTCCTTGCATACCCAACGTTCATCTTATTACGAAGTACACGGATAACGGATTCCGACTGGAACTTCGCGCCGGTGTGAGTCCTTACCCCATTATCATTGAGGAACATAGCCAGCTTATAAGAACCAGTGCCGTCGGTTACGGTTTTCTCATAGAGTTTACGCACCCACTCTGCTTCCGTAGGCTCAATCGCAAGGTCAAGAACTACCCTGCCCTTCTTATTGAGCCGCCCATTATTAACGGTACAATACCCGAAAGGTACCGAACCGCCGGTATATATTCCTTCGGCGGAAAGCTGCTGCATACGGGTCTTGATTCTTATAGACGTCTTTGCACTTTCGCCGGACGCCTGCCAGAACCTAATATAGTTCATCAGCTTGTCCACATGACTCTCAAAACGCTGTTCGCCCTCTTGTGTACTCCAAACCCTTATACCCTGATCGGAGAACCACTT
>CAMOKN010000019.1 GCA_946617595.1 uncultured Clostridia bacterium | reverse complement strand
AGTTCGTCCGGTATCTTCGGTACAAGTGAAGCATAGTCAGAAAAGAGCATTTTCAGCGTACGTTCATGAGCGTATGAGAGCTTGCTTTCAAGCTCCGTATTCCTGTCATTGATCTCTGCAACTTCCGCAACATTGTATGTATCGAATTCGGAAATTCCGATAAGTTTTGCTCTGAAAAGCCCGTGAACAAGAACACGGGTAACTTTGTCGGGAGTTTTGAGTATCTGGCGTATCTCCGCGACAACACCGACCTTGAACAGATCGTCCTTATGCGGATCTTCATTATCGTATTCTGTCTGTGTTACAAGGAAGATGTGCTTATCTGTGAGGCTCGCGGTTTTTATAGCCTCCACGAATTTAGGTTTTGTTACGTCAAAATTTATGACCATACCCGGAAAAACAACAAGACCTCTCATTGTTATCATCGGGAGTTTATGTCTTACTGCTGCTGACGGCATATATATCAATCCTTTCAATTTGCCCTGCCTTTATATCTGTCCGGCAGTAAATTATATTATACAATATTAATATAATAATTGCAATACTTTTTTAAAAAAACAATGTGAAAAATACTTGAATAATCTCTAAAAAAAGACAAAAGAGCGTTATGTTTCCAAGCTGTGTTCGTAAATGTCCGGAATATGAACATTGGCTATAAAGTGATATACGGACGGATCCTGTCAAGGGATTTCTCTCCTATACCGTTTATGTTCAGCAATTCGTCGATGTACAGGAAACCTCCGTAGGTTTCGCGGTATTCGATTATCTTTGCCGCGGTTACTTCTCCGATGCCGTTCAGAGTCATCAATTCCTCGGCAGTAGCGGTATTTATGTTGATTTTTTCGGAATCCGGAATTATGATCTCATCTCCGGAACGTGCGATCGGCGTTACTTTGACATAAGCTGCTCTTTCCGCCGAATCAAGTATTACAAAGATAACTGCGCAGGCTATTATGTACAACGCGGCTGCAACGCAGAATATAATGATATATCTGCGTTCTTTTTTGTCCGGTTTGGCTTTGTTTTCGCTGTTCACATCATCTTCCGGTGTGAATAATTCATCATCGTACATTTTCGTTTGCAAACTCGTTCTTTCTGAATTTCAATGGGGACGTACCATAGTATTTGCGGAATATCCTGCTGAAATAGTTCGGATCCGAAAACCCGCATTTTAATGATACATCTGTTATGTCGAGGTGCGTATCGCGCAGCAGTGATGCTGCTCTTCTGATCCTGATATCTGTGAGGTATCTGTGCGGTGCAACTCCGTATATCTCTGAGAAGAGACGAATGAAATGCCGCTGTGAGTAATGCGAAAGCTCCGCGAGCTGTTCCATGGGTATTTCCTCGCTGCTGTGGGATTCCATATAAGCTGCCGCAAGGGATATCCCTTCGATCTCACGGCGCTTGTTCTCATTTCCGTACAAGCGTGAAAGCAGCACAGCAATACGCAGAAAGCACGCTGTTATCATAGTTTTGCTGCCCGGGGTCTTGCCGTTGTATTCCTTGACAGCTCCGGCAATTATTGCGGATATTTCCGCAAAAGCGTCCGGCGGGAGCTTCATACGGCTTCCGAGCCCGTTTTCCTGGGAAAAATGAGGTTCGAGAAGAAAAAGCGCGTGGAATCCGGGGAGCTGCTTGATATCGTGGTCTGCGAAGATAAAAGTGTCCGGGCGGAACATAATGTTACATATCTTCAGCCCGTCCGGGTCTTCGTAACCGTGGCAGATGTCCTTTCCGATAACAAATACATCTCCTTTTGAGATCGGGTATCTGTCATTTCCGGTGCAGTGCATCGCTTTGCCCTCAAGAACGACCACAAGCTCGTAGAAATCCTCGTGTCCGTGCATTTTCAGATCTTCGGTATGTTCGCCGTAGTTTATATAGAAAGGGAAGCTCTCATCGCTTGTGAAATAGCAGAGCCTCATATTTTCATACATATCAATGCCCCTTATGCTGACGTTTTGCGGATATTATGCCCGCTATTGAATTATATCACATTTTTCTGATGCTTGCAACTTTTTTGGCAAAAATGTCCTGTTTTTTTGTCGGAATTGTCATTGCTAAAACGTTTACATTATGATAGAATAAAATAGAAAAAAGAATTGGAGGAAGAGAAATGGCAAATCCTTATCTTCCGCTCTGGGAATATATCCCGGACGGTGAACCAAGAGTTTTCGGTGACCGGATCTATGTTTACGGCTCGCATGACCGTCCCGGTTCCGACAGATTCTGCGATTATAAGCTAAAAGTGTGGTCAGCGCCGGTCAATGACCTCAATAACTGGGTATGCCACGGTACCGCATTCGCTACTCGCGGTTTCCGCGGTCATATATCGGATACCGACTGGACTGACAACGAACTGTATGCTCCGGACGTTGTGGAGAAGGACGGAAAGTATTATCTTTACGCATATATCGTCGGTGCAAAGGGCTGTGTTGCCGTCAGCGACAGACCGGAGGGTCCCTTTAAGCTGATCTCGCGATACAGCTATAACATAGATAAGCACTATGATGACGGAACATTCATTGACCCGGGCGTGCTGGTTGACGATGACGGACGGGTTTATGTTTACTGTGGATTTCAGGGATCGTATATGGCGGAGATAGACGGCTCGGATATGTACACTGTGATCGACGGCACATACAAAGAGGGGATCATTCCGGTGGAGGAACCGTACAGTTTCTTTGAGGCGTGTTCACCGCGCAAGATAAACGGCAGATACTACCTTATCTATTCGCCGCAGAAAGGAAGCTGTCTCGATTACGCTGTAAGCGACAGTCCCACCGGTCCTTTTGAATACAAAGGCACTATAATCGACAATTCAATAGATTATCCCGGCGGAAACGATCACGGATCGGTAATGTGCATAAACGGACAGTATTACATATTCTACCATAAAATGACAAACGGTACGATAATGTCAAGGCGGGGCTGTGTTGAGAAGATAGAGATACTTCCGGACGGCACGATACCGCAGGTCGAGATGACCTCGCTGGGATTTGAGGAAAGTCTTAACCCGTTCATGGTCACCAAAGCCGATACCGCATGCGTACTCAAGGGCGGCTGCTTCATCACAGAGCATAACATCTTTGACCGCGTTGTCACCGGAATTACAGAAGGTGCGGTAATGGGCTGGAAATACTATGACTTCGGCACAGACGATGACCCGTTTTCACTGAAGCTGAAGCTGCGCGGGACCGGCTGCCGCGGAAAGATACTGGTCTTTCT
>CAMOKN010000018.1 GCA_946617595.1 uncultured Clostridia bacterium | reverse complement strand
TCCGCCGAACGGGTGTATTCATCATACATCTGCGCATACGTCCCGCCCTTTGCCATAAGCTCATCATGGCTGCCGCTCTCGGAAACCGAGCCGTTTTCGAGAACGTATCTTCATAAAATTTGTGTCTTTTTCGGTTTTCAATTTTGTCCCTCCTGTTTTTCTTTAAAACGATGATCGACAGCAGCATCAGATTTATTGCAGCACAAAAAACTATTGCAAGAAAAATGGCCAAAAGCATATCATTTTTCTATTTTACTTCTCCGCTAAAACAGTTATCCACGGCTTGCTGCTGTGATGATCGGTCTTTATCCCGCGAAATCCCGCGGATTTCAAAGCATCGGAAATCTGTTCGACAGTATAGCACTTCATTCCGTCTATGATCTTCTCAAACTTCAGACTTGCGGCATCCGTTCCGTCTGATTCGTTGACGATCATAAAATATCCGCCGTCCTTCAGGATCCTCGCAACCTCTGTGAAACACTTTTCAAGTCCCGGCCAGAAGTAGATAGTTTCAAACGCTGTTGCAAGATCATATTTACTATCGGGAAGTTCAAGCGCCGATACATTTCCTTGTTTTATCACAAGTCGGCCGGCTGTAATATATTCCTTATTATATTCTGTTGCCTTTTCTACTGAAAGCTCGGAGTAGTCTATTGCCGTTCCTTTGGCATCAGGATACTTTTTCAGCAGTTCTCCGATGTTTCGCCCTCCTCCGCAGCCTAAATCGACGATAGTTTCCGGCGCGATATTTTTCAGGTGTGACGATCCCCAATCCGCCATTTTTGCGTGACCGGAGTTCATACCGTTCAGCATCATCTTCCCGAGCTTTCCTTCCGGTTTTCTTGTTTGGCTCACATAATTCTTAAACAGTCCCATACTATCCTCCCATATCACTTTTCAACGGGTTTATACTGCTTATAAAGCAGTCCCGCAAACAGTCCGCAAAGTATTCCGCCAGCAAGCATCAGCCATACATACAGCAGATTTCCTACAGTGATTATTGCAGCAAATATCAGCATTACCGCAGCGGCAGCCGTTCCCAGGATCCCACCTAAAGTCAATGCGCCGAAGCCTCTCAACAATCGTACTCCTGGTAAAGTCCAGTCAAGCCCTTGTATGCGCTCACTGATGAGCTCTATAATACCCACGATCATTAAAACCGCAGGAATAACTGATATTACGCTAAGCAGAGACATTACCGCGTCTTCCATATAGTCCGATGAATTTACAAACAAAAGGATCAACCCGACAAAATACAGTATCCACCCGATATTTCCGGGAAGATCGTAGGCTATCCACCTTGCGGTCGAAATGTTGCTTTTGTATAAACGTTCTTTCTTCAAGTATATCACCTTGGCACATTGTTAGCTCAGACTAACCGGCAATTTCAGCTGTTTATTCTTCTTATTATACCCTTGACGCATCTCGTTAGCGCGCGCTAACTATTATACAACATATTTCAACGTTTGTCAATGTTTTGGTGTATATTTCTCTAATACTTCGTTTCAGTGTTTATCATATGGGTACCTCTAAAAACCGCTTTGAACGGAGAAAATGAGATAGCCGCGTCGAATACAAGGAAAGCCGACGAAGCCGGGCTGGCGCCCGGTTAGGAGGTTTGACGCAGTAGACGGCGTGGATAGCTCTTTATCTCTCAAATTGGGTTTTTAGAGGTTCCCTAATAAAAAATTAAGCTTTCCTATTGCTTTTTTTCTGTTTTTGGTGTACAATAAATAATATATTGGCTTCTTGTGCCTTGACATAATACAATTTAAAGAAAGGTTTGCTGATGGATAAGATCATTTCCATTTTCAGAAATAAATGGGTCAAGTTCGGCGTATCGTTCCTGTCATTGGGACTGCCGGCATTTCTGATGTATGTTGACTGGCTTGCTCTGGCGTATTATCTCCAGCCCGTAAATCCCGTACCGCTGTTTCTTATGTACGTGCTGGTGCTGTTCGTTTTTGCGGGGATAATGTTCTATACCCGTATGCAGATAATCACGAGGATAGTTGCACTTTTTACGCCGGTACTCGCTTTTCTGCTGCTGTTCATCGCATTCGGACAGTGGTATCTGATAATACCGCCTGTTGCGATATGTCTGTTCACTTTCCTTGCTTCCGGAATGAATGAGACGCTTAAAACAATACTCGGAACAGTCTATCTGCTGATGTTTGTTGTCGGAACGCTCATATATCTCACGATGCTGCATTTCAACCTGACAATACAGACTCTTATGCCGTTTTCAGAATGTGACATCTCAAAGCGCTCCACAGAATATGACTATTCTCCGGACAAGACATACCGTCTCGTGATGTATATAGATGATGCCGGAAATGAGAGAAGCCTTGTGAGCTATTACATCGAAAAGACCTCAGATGATGTGAAGCTTCCGTACCTGAACTGCTACAAGCATCTTGACAGCCTGAAAGTGCTTGCAACAATGGATAAGGATTCTGTGGTATATAAATGGCTCAACGATGATGTACTGTTCATAGACGGTCACTCAAAAAAGATCAGCGAGCTGCTTGAACAGGCTGAGTATCTCAGAAAAAATCCTCAGGAAGAAGAAAGCATCGAGGATAAACTGACATATTATGAAGAACATGAATGGGGAGAAGAAGAATATTACGGGACCGCCGCGACAGAACCGGCTCCGGAGACAGCTCCCGCATCGGAAGACTCGGAAGTGCAGTTTGAATGATCCGATCAGTCTGTGATCGTTAGAAAGGAAGGTGAGCCGGATCGTGAACCGACAGCTCAATATTGCCGGAAAAAATTCCAGCGAGATCTATACGCTTTTCTATCCCGTAAACCTCATGAATTTCTGCCGATATGACTTTGCGCTGTTTCTCGAACATTGCACCGACCTGTGCAGGCTCGCCGCAAGAACAGGTGAATATAACGTTGATGACGTTTATTCTATCCGTAACTCTATTTCCGGCTGCCATAAATACTATGAGCAGAATATGAGAACGACCTTTGAGAAGATCGTGGTGGACTGCTGGATAGACTATCTCTGCAAGCAGAGCGAAGTAAGCGTGAATACCCTCTGGCAGAGCTTTATAAAGTGCCGCAATTCTTTTGAAAAGGCAATATTCGGCAGACTTTCGGATTATCGCTATAACCGTGCCATAAATGAATGGATAAATCTTCTGCGTATGCAGGAGTATGCCCGTACAAAGACGGATTTTGTCTTCGGAGTGGATATAGTTTCACCTCAGCAGGCTGCCGCAAGAGCTAATTATTTCGATCTGCTGTTCAATGTCGCCGCAAACGAACAGGGATTTCCTATCT
Organism: uncultured Clostridia bacterium; assembly: GCA_946617595.1. Taxonomy (GTDB): domain Bacteria; phylum Bacillota; class Clostridia; order Oscillospirales; family Ruminococcaceae; genus Ruminiclostridium_E. Next base: position 6,852 of record CAMOKN010000018.1, on the reverse strand, counting down.
CTGAAATTGCATCTACAGGCATCTTCTCCGCCGGAAGACTGCCCAATTCGCCGTTCGTGATGAATACCGCAGCCCGTGAGATCGCTCGCAATCAGCTTAAAGGAATCGAGTACCGCGACAGTTACAGATCAAAGAAGAATCCCGATCTCACCGATAAGGTGGCAATGGACGCATTCAATTCGATAAAAGAATATATTCCCGATAAAAATGACAGTATGGCAAAGACTATAATCAAGTCTATGACAGCCGCTCCGGGAACGATCTATATGCCCGGCTCGTTCAAGGCGATAATAGATCTTGAGATCGACGCAGCCGCAAGAAGCGGTGCTTATGTGCAGAGATGCGCAAGATGCGGAGACTATTATATCAGGGACGAAGAATATGACTATGATTATTGCAGCCGTCCCCAGCGTGAGGGCGGCACCTGCCTTGAAATAATGAAGATAGACGACCCCGAGCTTGCAAACAGGATCGCGGTGTCGGAAGAAGCCGAGGAAGAAAAGCACAGCGATGACGAGCCGAAGATCATCTATGTTGACAAGGATACCGTAAACTCGAAAATGGACGCACTGTATAAGGAAATGGCGTCAAGAGTCAATGTCGATCTCACTCAGCGTGATTTCTCGCGCTGGTATCAGAAAGAACTGCGCCTGAAAGACGATATTCTTCTCGGTGAGGCAGGGGAGAAGGAGCTCAATGACTTTATCGAGCTTTCAAGAGGCGATGAGTTCGCTTCAAGAAAACAGTCTCCCGAAGCACAGGAGAACAGGATCGTTTCCGATGATGAAGAGGAATACACCGATAACGGAAAGCCCGTTAAGAAGTTCGTGTTTGAAAAGGTTGACAGAGGTGCCGCTGCCGCAAATATTTCTCCTGCATCAACTCTTGCGGAATCCGAAAAAGCCGCTATAGAAGCGGTGAGAAAGCTTGTTGACGCGGACCCGTCGAGACAGCGTGAGAAGCCGCAGAATCAGGCAATGCAGCAGGCTCATCCGTTTATCCGTAATCAGCAGTACGACCCTGCCGGTATGCAGTCATACGCTTATCCCCAGTACCAGCAGCCTGCCCGGATGCAGAATAATATGTATCAGCAGCCGTCCGGCGGTTACACTGCCGCAGGAATGAATTACTCAAATCCGGCACAGTACCCGAATCCCGCTTCTCAATATACGCCGTTCTATCCTCAGCGTCCGCAGGGAGTCTCGCGCATCATCAAGGGCGGTGCTTCATCAAATACTCAGGAGACTGCACCGAAGCCGAAGACTGTCGTTATACCGAACGGAGATCAGGGACGTCAGCAAGAGCGCCGCTATCAGCCGCAGCCCGAGCCGAAACAGCCTGACACCGGAAGAAGTTATCCCACCGACAGATACAGTGATCCCGGCACCCGCAGTATCCTGAATGCCTACGCACGCGGCGAAGACAGTCAGATCACGGAGCAGGAAGATGATGTAAAGGTATTTACTCCGCGCCGTAACAATATATTCAGGACAAAGCAGAATGATGAGTACATCGAGCCTTCACCCTACGAAAAGCTGAAACAGCCGCTTGAAGATTACCGCAGCGAGCGCCTTGCGGCGGAGAGTGAGCAGTACGAGGAAGAGGTGGACGGTCAGATCTCTGCGGAAGAGATAGTTCGTCCTTCAACACCGGCTCCTGCAAGCGCGGTTGCGGCCTACAGAGGATACACAAGCTCTGCGTCAGCACAGACTGCACAGAGTCAGCCCGAAAAAGCCGATTTTTCGCACATACTTGACGGAATAACGCGAAATGACGGATTCACACGGGAAGAAAATCTTGTCGATTCGGACGGACTTCCTGTTTCGCACAAGACAAAACACGTTATGGACGCACTCTTCGGACCCACAAAAGCAAGTCCGCTCCTGCGGGCAAGGCTCGAAGAAGACGACGATGATATGTGAGTATAGGCAATACCGCACAAAGCACGGCTAACGCCTTTGTACATGCCTTGCTTGCATCTTTTCCGTCATATTAACCAAAATCCACTTGACTTGCGCCAGCAAGCCTGTGTGTCTTTTGTTTAATCTGACAAAAAATCTGACGACGCAATTCACGCACAATCTTTGTGCGGTATAGCCTTTATTATGAATGGAGTAATATCAGATGCCTTCACTTTCGGTCAGAACAGCAGATTTCACCGATTCTGTCATTCGCAGAATGACAAGGATCTCGAACAAATACGGCGCGGTAAATCTTTCGCAGGGATTTCCGGATTTCGACCCGCCTGCCGGGATACTCAGACGGCTTGAACAGGTCGCGCACGAGGATTTCCACCAGTATTCGATAACATGGGGGGCTCAGAATTTCAGAGAAGCTCTTGCCGCAAAATATGAGCATTTCTCCGGTCAGCGCATCGACCCGGACTCGGAGATAGTAGTCACCTGCGGAAGCACCGAAGCTATGATGGCAGCAATGATGAGTGTAACAGATGCCGGTGACAAAGTGATAGTTTTCTCGCCGTTCTATGAAAACTACGGTGCCGATACTATACTTTCCGGCGCCGAGCCGATATATGTGCCGCTCGTACCTCCCGATTTCACCTTTGACGCTGACGTTCTTGAAGCTGCATTCAGGCAGAAGCCGAAGGCTCTGATACTTTGCAACCCTTCAAATCCCTGCGGAAAGGTATTCACATACGACGAGCTGAAGATCATCGGGGATCTTGCTGTGAAATATGACAGCTTCATCATAACAGATGAGGTATATGAGCATATCGTATATGCTCCGAACAGGCACACATACATCTCCACGCTCCCCGGAATGAAAGACCGGGTCATACAGTGCAGTTCGCTGTCAAAGACATACTCGATAACCGGCTGGAGACTCGGATATATTATCGCGTCTCCGGAGATCATAGATACCGCAAAGAAAGTGCATGATTTTCTGACGGTCGGAGCCGCGGCACCGCTCCAGGAAGCTGCCGTTACGGGGCTGAGATACGGTGACGATTATTATGCCGGATTACAGGCTGAATACACCGCAAAGAGAGAACTCTTCCTGAAAGGTCTTGACGATCTTGGGATCTCTCATACTGTCCCTCAGGGGGCATATTACATACTGCTGGATATATCTGAATACGGCTATGAGAGCGATCTCGATTTCTGTGAAAAGCTTGCAGAACGTGTCGGAGTCGGTGCTGTTCCGGGTTCGAGCTTTTTCAGAGAACCCGAGAACCGATATATACGCCTGCACTTCGCCAAGAAGGACAGTACACTTACCGAGGCGCTGAACAGGCTTGAAAGCATGAAGCGGAAGATGTGATATTCCGCGTCCGGAAGGGAAGACATAAATGCGAGTAGTTGCACTTATTGAAAATACGAGCGCTTCCGAAAAGCTCAGGGTAGAGCACGGGATATCGCTTTATATCGAGAACGCCGGTGTGAAGTATCTTATAGATACCGGCGCTTCCGATAAGATAATGTTCAACGCAAAACGCCTTGGGATAGAACCCTCAGCCGTGCCGTATGTTCTTATATCTCATAATAATTATGCACACACGGGCGGACTTGACGAGATATTCAAGAAGAACCCGAATGTGATGATCTACGCAAAAAAAGCCTGCCTGAATGACTTTTACGTTCAGCAGTCGCTGTTCCGCGTGCGTATGAACAGGTTCAATTATCTGTATGAAGAGCACCCGGAGAATTTTGTGCTGTACAGAAATTTTCAGCAGATCGACAACGGCTTTTTCGCTATGTCGAACGAACACCCGGACAGCTCTTTCTTCTGCGAGGACAAAACACTTCTTATGAAGAAGGACGGAAAGATAGTAAAGGACGATCATTCACATGAGTCTTTCTATGTGATATTCCCGGAAAATGACCGTTCGTCAGGAGCTGTGGTGATATCGCCGTGTTCACTGTGCGGAATAACAAATGTGCTGAAAACGGTGAAAAGGAGATTCCCGAAAACGAAGATAATTTCCGTAATTGCAGGATTTCACCTCATGGGCTCTTCCACAAAGAAGCTCTCATGCTCGGTGGACCATGTAGAAAAGACGATAAACGAGATAATGACGATAGATACCGGAACCATTTATACGTTCCACTGTACGGGACTTACCGGCTACGGGATCATGAAGCAGCAGCTCGGAGACAGGCTTCAGTATCTCCAGACGGGTGAAGAACTTACATTCTGAAAAGAGGGTACATAAATGGACAAAATATGGGAAGAAATGTATGATGCCGCAAAAAAGGTGCAGAACGGCAGAAGGATCTCCGGTTATGTCGAAGCGGGAGGAGTTTCGGCAGCTGTGCTTTCGTCAAGCGGCAATATATATGTCGGAGTGTGCATAGATACCTGTTCAACACTTGGGATATGTGCAGAGCGAAATGCCATATTCAATATGATAACAAACGGCGAGCACAGGATAAAGCGTGTGCTTGCCATAATGCCGGACGGAAAGTCCGGAGCGCCCTGCGGAGCCTGCCGGGAGCTTATGGTACAGCTGATGCCGGAAGAATACAAGGATATCGAGATAATGCTCGATACCGAAACGTGCAGGACCGTCAGACTCGGAGATATCACCCCGGAGTGGTGGATTTGATCAGCGGTTCCTTATTAATAAATATTATCAAAGGAGAAGATAAGATGAAACCGATATTTGACTGTTTTAAAGAGGAATACAAGAGTCCGTTCGGTGCCATTGAAAGGGGCAGGGATTGCCGGTTCACTATAAAATTCCCGGAAGATACCACCGTGGAAGAACCTGTTCTTGTAATGTTCCGTCCGGGCTATAAGGAGAGGTTCATAAAGCTTGAAAAAGGTGAGACTGCCGACGGCTACGCCGAATATTCCTGCATTTATGCACCTAATGACACCGGGCTGCATCACTACTATTTCTCGCTGCTTATCAACAGGAACCGTCACTATGTAAAGAAGAACGGTGCAAGCGAGGGCGTTATCGACAACGGCGATCTGTTCCAGCTTACGGTTTACGAAGCGGGAATGACTACTCCCGACTGGCTCAAAGGCGGTATCATGTATCAGATATTCCCCGACAGATTCGCTAAAAGCTCACAGCCGCACAACAATGTTCCCTATGACAGAAAAATTCACACAGAGTGGAACGATATCCCCGACTGGAAGCCCGACAGTCACGGAAATATCACCAACAATGACTATTTCGGCGGTGATCTTAAAGGTATCACAGAAAAGCTCGATTATATTGCCGGACTCGGTGTGAATGTCATCTACCTGAACCCGATATTCGAGTCGCATGAGAATCACCGTTACTGCACAGCGGATTATTCTAAGATCGACCCTCTGCTCGGCGATGAGGAGGATTTCAAGGATCTCTGCAAAGCAGCAGCGGAGAAGGGAATACGCATAATCCTTGACGGCGTTTTCTCGCACACCGGCGCAGACTCGATATATTTCAACAAGAACGGACGCTACGGCGAGCACACCGGCGCATACCGCGATCCCGAAAGCCCGTACAGAGAGTGGTACAGCTTTTCGCAGTACCCTAATGTGTATGAATCGTGGTGGGGTATAACCACACTTCCGAATGTAATAGAGAACAATCCCTCATATACAAAGTACATCTGCGGAGAGGGCGGGATATTGCAGAAATGGATAGATCTCGGCGCTTCGGGCTGGAGACTTGATGTTGCTGATGAACTGCCTGACGAATTTATTGATAATCTGAACAAAGCTGTAAAATCAAAGGGCGAAGAATATGTTATCTACGGTGAGGTCTGGGAGGACGCCACAAACAAGGAGAGCTACGGTGTCCGCAGACGCTATCTTATAGGAGGTCAGCTCGACAGCGTTATGAACTATCCGTTCAAGGAGGCTGTTCTGAATTATGTGAAGAACGGTGATCCCCGGACGCTTGTTGACGGCGTGATGACTATTGTGGAGCATTACCCGAAGCCTTCTGCCGATATTCTTATGAACTTTCTGACGACGCATGACACCGAGCGTGCAATAACACGTCTTGCAGGTGAAGATGTGGGCTGGAACGGGCGCGAATGGCAGAGCTGCCACCAGCTTTCAAATGAGCAGTATGCTTATGGTATAGTGCTGATGAAATGCTCGATGGTACTTCAATTCTTCCTGCCGGGTATCCCGTCGATCTATTATGCGGACGAAGCCGGAAAAGAAGGGTACAAGGATCCTTTCAACAGAGGTACTTATCCGTGGGGAAAAGAAAATGACGAGCTGATAGAATTTACCCGTGAACTCGGACGCATCAGACGCTCGAACAAAGTTTTCGCAAAGGGAACTATCCGTTTCATTGATGTGACATCAGAATACGCAGTGTTTGAACGTGAGGACAAAGAACTCGGCGAAAAGGCTGTGATAATAATGAACCGTTCCAAGAACAAGCTTACAAACAGCGTTAATGAGCTTGCCGGCGAGCGCTCATACAAGGTAGAACACGGCAGAGAATCCGACGGCATGATCTGCACAGAACCGTTCGGTTATGCGATTATCATAGTAAAATAAAGGCAGGCTCCGCTGGGGCTCTGCCAAAGAAGTCGCTTCGCTTGAGATTGGGGCGCTGCCCCAAACCCCGCTCCTTTCGGAACGCCGAAAGGAGCAAAGGCGAATCCCGTTAAAACGGAACTTGAAAAGATTCTTCACACAAAGAAAGCACAGAGATTATCAATTACTCTGTGCTTTTTCTTTCTGTATGAAATACAACCGAAACTATTTAGTTCAGGTATTCGCCTTTCAGGAAGGAGAGAGAGAGGAGGGGTCTGGGGAGGGGAGGGGGAGGGAAACTCCTTTCCCCGCCGCTGCACGAAGCAGCGCAGGAAGTTTCCAAAAGCTTGCACGATGCAAGCTGCTAAGAAACTTCCGCAGGGAACAGGGGGTTCCCTT
>CAMOKN010000017.1 GCA_946617595.1 uncultured Clostridia bacterium | reverse complement strand
TGAAGTGACTTTTCAAGTTCCGTTTTAACGGGATTTGCTTTTGCTACTTTTCACATTGAAAAGTAGCGGGGACGGGGGCAGCGCCCCAGCAGGTGCAGGGCAGAGCCCGCCGGGGTTTGGGGCGGCGCCCCAATCTCAAGCGTAAGCGACTTCTTTGACAATCTCACCCGGTATCTTGTTCTTATTCCGTGGTTTTTCCGAGTGCTTCATCAGCCGCGCTTATCCCGGCTGCTTTTCCTGTAGCAAAAGCGGTCTGAAGATTGAAGCCGCCGGTAAATCCGGATACATCTATCACTTCTCCGGCAAAATACAGGCCGTTCAAACGCTTTGACCGCATCGTCTTAGGGTCTATCTCCTTTACCGAAACTCCTCCGTCTGTGATTATTGCCTCGGATATCGGACGATAACCGGTGATCTCCAGCGGAAAAGCTTTTACCACTGCACACAAACGTGATCTCTCCGCTTTTGTGACAGAGTTCACCTGCTTGTCGTGAGCGATCTCAGCAGCATCAAGGACTGCGGGAATAACTGCTTCCGGCAGCAACTTTCTGAGTGCGTTATCAAGCTGCATATTCCTGCGTTCATCAAAATCGCGCATTATTCTCCTGTCAAGCGTCTCGTTATCGAGCGCAGGCTTGAAGTCAATGTATGCGGTATATTTTCCATCTGAGATCTCACCGGTCACTGAGCTTGCGCTCAGCACCAGCGGCCCCGATATACCGAAATGCGTGAAAAGCATCTCGCCCTGTTCTCTGAACACGGGCTTTTTCTTTCCGCTTTCGCAGACCGTCAGCAAAACATTTTTCAGACTAAGCCCCATCATTTCCGCACAGCCGCCCTTAGTCTCAAACGGCACGAGAGACGGTTTAAGCGGAGTTACCGTATGCCCGAGTGACCTTGCGAATCCGTATCCGTCGCCTGTCGAACCTGTGACAGGATATGACATTCCGCCTGTCGCAATGATGACCGAATTTGCTGCGATATACACGCCCTTGTCGGTCTTTACACCGTTCACCGCACCGTCTTTTTCACACACCTGCAATACTCTTGCGTTAATGATCTTAACGCCGAGCTTTTTCATCTTGTTATACAGCGCATCTACAATATCATAAGCTTTGTCGGATACAGGAAAAACGCGGTTTCCCCTTTCCGTTTTGAGCGGGACCCCCTCATTCTCGAAAAAATTCATGACATCTGCGGGAGTAAAAGCATTCAGCGAACTGAACATAAACCTCGGATTCTTCGGGAGATTCTTCATCACAGTGTCGATATCACAGTTGTTTGTGACGTTGCACCTGCCCTTTCCTGTGATAGCAAGCTTCCTTCCTACCTTGTCATTGCGCTCGACGACCGCTGTTTTCGCACCGCTTTGTGCCGCGAAAACAGCCGCAGTCATTCCGGCGGCTCCGGCACCAATTATAAGTACATCATAACCGTTCATTCCATCAACTCATTTCAGAAAAAACTTGTCTGCTCGAATTTTTCGGGGAACTCGTTCAGATACCCGAAACACTCGTCCGGACGGTGCATCATTCCGTATTTCCCGCAGATATCCTCCAATATGCGCATCAGCCTGTTGTTATACGGGCTCGGTACCTCGTAATTATCACCGAACGTGCGGATATATCTTTCTTTCAGACCCGGAAAGTGCCTGTCGAGAGCTGCATAATAGTATTCCCTGTCGCCTTCACGCAGAGTAAGACCCATTCCGAAGGTAACTATTCCCCTTACTCCGACCTGTGCGCAGCTGTTAAGTATAGCTCTTATATTTTCCTCGGTATCGTTTATGAACGGAAGCACCGGCGTAAGCCAAACGACTGTCGGGATACCGCGTTTCTGCATTTCTTCAAGAACTTCCAGCCGCCGTTTTGTATTGCACACATTCGGTTCGATCTTTCCGCACAGCTCATCGTCGTATGTCGTGAGCGTCATCTGCACTACGCATTTCGACTCTCTGTTTATCTCATCAAGTATGTCGATATCGCGTAGTATCATATCCGATTTTGTTATCACGGTAAATCCGAAACCGTATCTGCAAATTATTTCCTCACACATACGGGTGAGCATAAGCTCCTTTTCGCAGTGCATATACGGGTCTGACATCGATCCTGTCCCGATCATGCATCGTTCACGCTTTGAGCGCAGTGCGCTTTCGAGGAGTTCCGGAGCATTCTTCTTTACCTCGATATCCTCAAACCCGTGCGTAAACTGATAGCATCTGCTTCTGCTGTCGCAGTAGATGCAGCCGTGTGTGCAGCCGCGGTAAATGTTCATTCCGCAGTGTCCGCCGCTTTTATTCAGTATTCCTTTTGCCTGAACGAAGTGCATTGTATTTCCTCACGATCGGGTGCATTTTCATCGGCGTGAATTGTAGCTGTACAGCCTGCACATTATCATACCGTTGTAAAGCTTGCGGTTCTTATCTGCTTTTTCACCGAAGAGCTCCTCGAATTCATCTATCGAAGTAATGACATAAATGCTGCTGTTTTCTCTTGGCAGCAGGACCTTTCCCATTGTGCGGTATATTTCTTTAGCCTCATCAAGTTCTCCCATTCGCTCGGCGTATGGGGGATTTGTTATGATCTTCACGCCGTCATACGGATAGTGAAAATCCCGTATATCGCGCTTTGAGGCGGAGATGAATTTTCCGGCACCTGCTTTTCCGGCATTGTCAAGCGTCAGCTTCACTGCGGCAGGGTCGATATCATAGCCGTAAAACTGAACTGAAAGATCGGTCTTTACCGATGCTTTTGCTTCTGAAAACGCATCGTTCCACACAGCCTTGTCGATGAATCCGAATGACATTCCCGCAAATCTCCGGTTCATACACGGAGCGATATTTGCGGCTTTCATAGCTGCTTCTATGAGAATTGTACCGCTTCCGCAGAACGGGTCGATAACGGTGTCGGTATCTCTTACGTGAGCAAGATCGACGATACCCGCAGCGAGAGTTTCTTTTATCGGAGCATCGTTTGATAATGCACGGTAGCCGCGCTTATGAAGTCCTGCACCCGATGTATCGAGAGTTACCGTCATTTCATCTTTCAGCAGCAGAAAATCTACCGGAAGCTTCACCCCGTTTTCAGGCAGTCTTCCGAGCTTGTATTTCTCCTGCATACGCATAACGAATGATTTTTTCACGGTTCTCTGTATCGCCGGGATACTTGTAAGCTTTGAGTTTATAGAATGTCCTGCCGCAACATACAGTTCATCGTTTCTTCCGGCGAACTGCTCAACAGGTATCTTACGGCAGTTTTCAAATATGTCGTCAAACGCCACCGCCCGGAATTTAGCCAGAACTATCCCGATACGCTCCGCAACCGAACAGCTGATGTTCGCTTTTGCAATGGTCTTCTCGTCACCGGTAAAATCCACCCGTCCGTCACGGTTTTTTATATCTTCCCCGCCTGCCCGTTTTATTTCAAATGCCAGTGTCTTTTCCAACCCGAAATGACACGGTGCTGTAAGCTGATATTTCATGGCGTATGCCTCCGCTTGAGATTTTTGCCGCTGCGCTCGAGATGATTAAGACGTCGCTTCGCTCAAGAGCAGGGCTCTGCCCTGCACCCGCTTCTTTTCAAAGTGAAAAGAAGCAAAAGCTGCTCGCTTCGCAATTAATTTTGCTTGTATGTGCGCCTTGACAAAACAGATCTATTTGCCGCCCTTTTCTTCAAGATGCTTTTTGTGAAGATCGGTTATATAGCCGGCTATGCTCTTTCCTTCCGATTTCGCGGTATTTTTTATTTCTTCCGCCGTTTCCGGTCTGATGTCAATTGCTATTCTCTTGTAAGTTTTATTTTTATACTTGTTATTTGCTTTGATCTTTGATTCTCTGTTTTTTGGTTTTTCTTCCATAGTACACCTTTTATAAAATATACAGTCTTCAGATTGTATATTTGTGCATTAAGGGTACCTCTAAAAACCGCTTTGAACAGAGAAAATGAGATAGCCGCGTCGAATACAAGGAAAGCCGACGAAGCTGGGCTGGCGCCCGGTTAGGAGGTTTGACGCAGTAGACGGCGTGGATAGCTCTTTTTCTCTCAAATTGGGTTTTTAGAGGTTCCCTTAAGCATATTTACAATCTGTGGATTGTGTGTTATAATAAATACGAACACGAAACAGAGCTGTAAAAATGTAAACTCCATTTCTGCGACACACTGTTTTCCGCCGGACAGACAACTGTCCGGTGGAAAATCAGTTCACCCCAAATATCTCCCTGTCACGGAAAAGTCCCGACACAAGCCGCCGCAGCCCCATATTCACGGGGGCTGTGAGCTTCGGGTCTTCCCTGAGTATCTCCTCCGCAAGCTGACCTGTCTCGTGCATCGTCAGAACATCACCGTTGATATCCGCTATCTTCATTGTCGGAAGTCCGTGCTGTGCCGCGCCGAAAAAGTTTCCCGGACCCCGGAGTTTAAGATCTTCATTTGCGATCTCAAATCCGTCTGTTGTCCGCACCATTGTGTCGATGCGCGCCTTCGTGTACTCCGACTTACTGTCGGTTATAAGAATACAGTGCGACTGCTCACTTCCGCGGCCGACACGTCCCCTGAGCTGGTGAAGCTGAGACAGACCGAATTGCTCAGCATTCTCGATCACCATTATAACAGCGTTCGGAACATCTATACCGACCTCTATAACGGTAGTTGCTACCAGCAGCTTTATTTCCCCGCTCTTGAACTGTGTCATGGTGCGGTCCTTCTCCGCCTGTTTCATTTTTCCGTGGAGAAGACCTATGGGTATATCCGAGAACCAGGTCTGCTTAAGAGCTTCAAAATATTCCGCTGCTGACTGTTTATCGGTCATAGTTTCGCTTTTTTCTACAAACGGGCAGACGATATAAGCCTGAAATCCGTTTGAGATATATTTGATGATAAACCTGAATATCCTTTCCCGATACGACGAATCCACGCCGTAGGTCTTTATGGGGATCCTCCCTTTCGGCATCTCGTCAAGCACGGATATATCAAGGTCGCCATATATTGCAAATGCCAGTGTGCGGGGTATCGGGGTCGCCGACATAACGAGAGTGTGCGGAGCATTTCCCTTTGCCGAAAGGACGGTCCTCTGCCGCACGCCGAATCGCTGCTGCTCGTCGGTTATTACAAGTCCGAGCTTTCTGAACTCAACTCCCGATTGTATCAGAGCATGGGTCCCGACCACCACCTGCGCCGCACCCTCGGCTATTGCGGAGTATACGGGCTTTTTTACTGTACTTCCGGTAAGCAGTGCAACGCTTATCCCCACCGGTTCGAGAAATCCTCTGAGCGTTTCGTAATGCTGCTTTGCAAGAACTTCGGTCGGTGCCATAAGTGCGGACTGACAGCCGTTTTTTGCCGCAAAACAGCAAAGTGCAGCCGCAACGAGTGTTTTTCCGCTTCCTACATCTCCCTGCAGCAGTCTGCACATGGGCGAACCGCTTTTCATATCCGAAATGCATTCGTTTACAGAGCGCATCTGCGCACCCGTGGGTCTGAAGCTTAGTCCGCCGAAAAAATCATCGAGTGAAGCGTCCGACATCTGCACGGGCGTTGTTTTTTTGCTCCTGCTTTTGATGAGCCTGAGTCCGAGCTGGAGAGTGAGCAGTTCCTCAAATCCGAGCCGCCGCCTTCCTTTTTCGAGAGCCTCATAGCTTTCTGGGAAATGCACGCTTCTCAGCGCTTCTCTATATCCCGCAAGCCCGTATTTTTCGCGTATGCTTTCCGGCAGAGGATCGGACACCTGACACTGTGAAAATGCCGTCCTGACATACCCGGTAAGAACATTCGCACTGAGTCCCTCGGTCAGATGATATTTCGGTACAAGCACATTCTCGCTTTCCGCCGGGATAAAAGCAGGCGAAGAACATTCTTTGGCAAGTATCGTTCCGCGTATCTTTCCGCTGAACAGATAGTCTCTTCCCTCGACAAGGCTGTCAAAACTGTACTTGCTGTTGAAAAAGGTTATCAGCATCGTGTCTGAGCCGTCGCTCACGGTAAGCTTGAAGATCGAATATCTGGGGGAGATGTACGGGTGCAGCTTTTTCATTACCGTCCCCCTGAACACCGCAGTATCGTCCGGCACAAGTTCGCTTATCGGTGCCGGCTTGCTGTAATCGGTGTAATCACGCGGAAAGAAGCGCAGGATATCGCCGACAGTTGTTATACCTATGTTTTCGAGCAGCCGCGCACGTTTTTCTCCGACGCCCTTTATTTTTGTGATGCTGTCGCTTTCCTGCATTTTTTCCTCCGTGGATCGTTTTTCTTATTTTATCATATTTGAGCACCTGCGTCAAGATATGGTACAGAAAAAGCTCAGAGCAGTTATGATGCTCTGAGCCTTGAGACTTTCAAAGAAGTCGCTTACGCTTGAGAATTTCAAGAAAACGCTGCGCTTTAGATTGGGGCGCGTCTGTCGGTCATCCCCCTCTGCGGCTTTTGCTTTGCAAAAGCTTCACCTCCCCCAATGGGGGAGACACCCCAAACCCTGCTTCTTTTCGGACGCGAAAAGAAGCAAAAGCGAATAGCTTCGCAGTTAAATTATAAAATTACTGCTTTTTTGACAAACTAAAAGCACAGAGCAGTCATGATGCTCTGTGCTTTATTATGGGAAATACCGCTATATAAAGCGATCTCAGTTGAGTGATGCATAAACCGAGTTTACAATATCTCTTGAAAGCTGGGTCGTGCCTGCGCCGCAGCGCTGAACGAATACTGTTATCGAAAGCTTTTCTTCCGGGTCGCAGAGCAGGTAGGTGCCTGTCCAGCCGTCCCAGCCGAAAGAACCCTCGGTTGCGAACAGTCCGGCGGCGTTTCTGTTTTCCAGACAGCGCACAAGGTTTCCGTAGCCGAATCCGCGTGTAGAATCCCAGTTGAAGGTCATTCGCTGTTCGGCGTTAAGCCCGTTTTCACGCATGAAATCTATTGCATGACGTGAAATTATTCCCCCGCCTCCGTTTGAGAGAGCAGCACCGAGCTTTGCAAAATCATCGGCAGTGGAGAACAAACCCGCGCCGCCTGACTGGAACGACGGCTCTTTATCATAGTCAAAGATGCAGAGATTTATGTAATTCGGTCTGGTCGGGTTTTCTCCGGCATTTTCATATAATACCGCAAGCCTGTCGCGCTTTTCGGGCGGAACAAAAAATGCTGTATCTTCCATTCCCAGCGGCTTGAAGATATTTTCTGACAGGAAATCTGAGAATCTCATTTCAGCGACTTTCTCTATCACCGCTCCGAGAATATCCGCCGAAGAGCCGTACATCCACTCGCTCCCTGCCGCGAACATTATCGGCACTTTCGATGCAGCCTCCGCAAACTGCTGTGTTGTCATGGATCTGCCGCATCGTATGCTGTTTTCAAGATCGCCCCATACGCCGTTCATTCCTTCGATGCCTTCATGCCAGTCGCCGGGATATGCAATACCGGAGGTCATATTCAGCAGATCGCGTATGGTTATCTTTGGACTGCTTATCGAGCGTCCGTTCTGTATGTAAAACGCGTTTGCATACCCCGGCAGGAACCATTCCAGCGGCCAGCTTGTATCGAGTTTTCCGCGCTCCATAAGCATCATACACGCAGTTGAGGTAACTATCTTTGTGCATGAGAACGCACGGCAGATCGTCTTTTCGTCAAACTGCTTTCCGTTCTCTATGTCCGCTTTTCCTGCACTGTAGGAATATTCTTTCTTCCCGTCCCTTGTCAGTATGAATGAAACACCGTTTTCCGCGTGCTTTTCTATTGCCCTGTCAATTATTTTTTTGACGTTGTCAATTTCCATTTTTGCCTCCGTATCACTTTTTCTTGTTCTTTATGATCTTTACTGCCGCAAAGCAGAGTCCCGCAGCTGCTGCGGCTGACGCGGCGATAATAATTACCGTAACCGTATTATTTCCGCCGGAAGCAGATGTTGTGTCTGCACTGACGGGCGCGGCTGCGGAAGTCGTCTCTGCTGCGGTCACGGACTCTGCCGGACTCTCACTCAGCGTTCCGGAAGATGTTTGTGTTTCCTCAGAGATCTCAGGTCCGGATACCGTTCCGGCAGAAGTATCTTCCGCGGCATCGGTGCCTGCTGCGCCTGTTCCGGAAACCGTCATCTCAACCGATGTGGATTCAGGCACCCAGAGTTCTTCAAAATCCCAGCCGTCATCTGTTACATAACAGAAGCTTGCAGACGTAAGATAAAAGCTGTATATACCGCTTGGCGCAGTATCTTTTACTCTCAGCTGAGCGGTCATTGAAAGTCCGCCAGAAAGGTCGATCATACGCAGCGCGTTTGATGCCGAAAGCGCAATAAATCCTTCTCCGTGATTCGGGATACCTCCCGGAATCTCGGGTCCCCACCCGGTCACCTCAAAGATGTCCTTGTCGAAATCGACCCGTACACTCGCAGTGTCTGCACTGTCAGCCGGCGGAACAAATATCGTAAGTGTGAACGTATCACCTGCGGAGATCGTATCTTCTGAAAGACTCAGCCCGTTTACGGCTGATACGGCGGAAGATGTGAACGATAATGCCGCAAAAATAACGATACACAGTATAAGAGAGACTAATCGCTTTTTCATATAATACTCCAGTGAAATTTGCTGTTTATCTGATTATACCACCGTCCGGCGGATAAGTCAACCGGAAAATCTCCCTGCATTTGTAATATCCGGAATTGTTCTGCAATCCGGTGTAAAAATACACAATTTTATACTTGATTTTGTGAGAAAAATATGTTATAATGCAATTATGTGTAAGAGGAATATGTTCGGAGGCAGATAATGAATAATATTTTCAAGAGACTCGGCGCTCAGATAATCCTTATCGCTGTGGCTGCACTTGCGGTCACGGTAGCTGTGGTGCTTGTCTTTTCCATGACAATGGTAGGAAATTATAACGATTCAATACTTATTGAACGTGCAAACGTCGGAATGAGAGTGCTTGAAGATGAAGTACGCGCGAAAACCGAGGAAGTTGACAGTGTTTATACAAACTGGTCGGATCAGTCCAGTTTTATAAGCGCAATGACTTTCAGGGATTCAACATATTTTGAAGGTCTGTGGAAGAGCCTCTCTTCACCGGAGTCTTATTTCTGCGCGATCGGTGACGTAAAAGGAAATGTTATCTACCAAAGTTCTACATACCCTTTCCAGTCCATAAATCTTTCGGAGGTCGCAAAAGGAAATGTAAAATATCAGGGTCTGGTGCTGATAGATGATACTCTTGCCGCGGTCCACGCTGAACAGGTGTCCGCAAACGGCGTTGTCAGCGCTCTGGTAGTGGGTTATTCCATGAGTTCGACAGACTGGCTGGATTCCCTTAAAAATATGATAGACTGCGATGTGACTATCTTCAAGGGAAACACAAGATATGCCACTACGATAACAGACCCGTCGAACAATTCAAGACTTGTCGGAACAACAATGTCGTCAGATGTAGAAAAAACTGTTCTGAACCAGAGAAATGCATATCAGGGAAAGGCAACGATAGTCGGAAAACCGTATTATGTTTCTTATGAGCCGATGTATGACAACAGCAATAACGTAGTCGGCGCGTACTTTGCGGGCAGCGATTCAAGTGATGCCGATGCAAAGCTTTCAATGATAATTCTGATCTCGGTCATCATCGGCATAGCGGCAATACTGATAACAGGCGTGCTGATACTTATTTTCACACGTAAAAAGGTTGTCGCTCCCATAAAGCAGGTAACTTTGATCGCCAATGAGCTTGAAAGCGGAAAAATGAGTACTACAGACGTTGTATATAAATTCGGGGACGATGAGATCGGAACATTCGCGAATAAACTGCGCAATTCAAAGCAGGAACTGAGCGGCTGTATCACCGACATCTCCCGCATACTTGAAAAAATGGCAGGCGGTGATTTCACAGCATATCCCGAAAGCTCATATCCCGGCGAATTCGAGAGTATAAGAGAAAATATCCTCAGGATAGAGAAAGAACTCGGCATTACGCTCGGTAAGATGTCCGAATCATCGGACGAAGTGCTGTCGGGTTCCGACCAGATGGCTGAGGGATCACAGTCTCTTGCCGACGGCACCACAAAGCAGGCTGCCGCGATCGAGGAGATCTCGGATACTATCTCAGAGGTTTCCGCAAAGGTGGCTGCAACAGCTCAGAATGCTGCAAGAGCCGGCGAGATATCAAAACAGACCGAAGAAGAAGTAAACCGTCAGGACAGCTCGATCACAAATATGGTCGGCGCAATGAGCGAGATCAGCAGCACCTCAAAGGAGATAGAGAAGATCATCAAGACTATCGAGGATATCTCATTCCAGACCAATATACTTGCGCTTAACGCGGCAGTAGAAGCTGCACGCGCCGGAGATGCCGGAAAGGGCTTCGCAGTCGTTGCGGACGAGGTAAGAAATCTTGCGAACAAGAGCGCTGAAGCCGCAAAGAGTACCACTTCGCTCATTATGGCATCTATAAGCGCGGTGGATAAGGGATCGAAGATAGCGGCGGAGACTGCCGAGTCCATGAAGCTCGTAAAACAGCGCACTGCCGAAACTGCAGAGCTTATCGTAATGATAGCGGACGCCAGCAGGGAGCAGACGGATTCGATAAACCAGATCAACAACGGTATAGAACAGATCTCCCAGGTAGTACAGATGAATTCGGCTACCGCGGAAGAGACAGCAGCTTCGTGTCAGGAACTTTCCGGTCAGTCAAGAATGCTCAAGGATCAGGTCGCAAGGTTCAGGATAAATCAATAAGGCTGCCGCGCAAAGTAATTGCTTGATACAGCATAACAGAATACTTTTATGAACGTCCACGCGCGTTTTCGTGCGTGGACAGTTTGTGTAACCGCACAGAACGGAGAAACGATGTCAACACTTAAAGAAACCAGACCGGGCGAGACTGTCAGGGTCGAAAAACTCGGCGGAGAAGGCGCTCTCAGACAGCATTTTCTTGATATGGGTATAATTCCCGGCACTGAGATAACTGTGCTTAAATACGCACCTATGGGCGACCCCATAGATATCATGCTTCACGGCTATGAGCTTACGCTGAGACTTGCAGACGCTGAACTGATAGATGTTATTCCCGCTGAGAAAAAAGGATCCGAAAAAACTGTACCGACCGGAAAAAAGAAAAAAGAACACCCCGGTCTTGGCGAGGGCGGAAAATTTCACCCTAAGGGCAGCGGCACTCCGCTTCCGGAAGGAACTGTGATGAGGTTTGCGCTCGTGGGAAATCAGAACAGCGGCAAGACCACTCTCTTCAACCGCCTGACCGGTTCAAAGCAGCACGTAGGAAATTTTCCCGGAGTTACTGTTGACCGCAAGGACGGTGTGATAAAGGGTCACAGCGATACGCTGATAACCGATCTCCCCGGAATATATTCCATGTCGCCATACACGAGCGAAGAAATAGTTTCACGTAATTTCGTAATGGACGAAAAGCCTCATGCAATAATAAATATCGTCGATGCCACAAACGTCGAGAGAAATCTCTATCTGACCATGCAGCTGCTCGAAATGAATATACCTATGGTAGTCGCACTGAATATGATGGACGAGATGACCTCGAACGGCGGAAGCATTGATGTTAATGCTATGGAGGAAATGCTCGGAGTACCGGTGGTGCCCATTTCCGCAGCTAAAAACAAAGGCGTCGATGAGCTTGTGGAGCACGCTGTCCACGTTGCGTACTATCAGGAAAAGCCGCTGTACCGCGACCTCTGTGACAGGTCGGCAAACGGCGGAGCAGTGCACCGCTGTCTGCACGGGATAAGCCACCTTATCGAGGATCACTGCGAAAAGGCAGGGATCCCGCTCAGATTTGCCGCCGGAAAGGTCGCTGAGGGAGATAATCTCATTATTTCTCAGCTCGGACTCGATAAGAACGAGGAAGAGATGATAGAACATATCGTCGGACAGATGGAAACCGAGCGCGGTCTTGACCGCAGCGCAGCGATCGCGGATATGCGGTTTCGGTACATCGGAAAAGTCTGTCGCGATACAGTTACAAAACCCCACGAAAGCAAGGAACATATCCGAAGCACCAGAATAGACAGGATACTCACCGGAAAATATACAGCTATCCCTGCGTTTATATTGATAATGGGACTTGTGTTCTTCCTGACGTTCAATGTTATAGGATCATTCCTTCAAGGGCTGCTCGAATCCGGCATATCGGCTCTGACCGGTCTGGTCGATGAAGCTCTGACCAAAGCTGATGTGAACGAGACGATACACGGTCTCATAATAAACGGCATATTTGAGGGAGTAGGCAGCGTACTGAGCTTTATACCGATAATAGTCACTTTGTTCTTCTTTCTGTCGCTGCTTGAGGACAGCGGATACATTGCGCGTGTTGCGTTCTTTATGGATAAGATACTGCGCAAGATCGGGCTTTCCGGCAGAAGCATTGTTCCGATGCTTATCGGCTTCGGCTGTACGGTGCCTGCGGTAATGGCTACACGCACTCTGCCGAGCGAACGGGACAGGAAGATGACGATACTTCTTACGCCGTTCATGAGCTGTTCCGCAAAGCTCCCGATATATTCGTTCTTTGTAAACGCGTTCTTCCCACATCACAGCTGGCTCATAATAACCGCAGTCTATATTCTGGGCATACTTATCGGTATTCTTGCCGCATTTCTGTATAAGGGAACTCTCTTCAGGGGTGAGCCTGTACCGTTTGTAATGGAGCTTCCGAATTATCGTCTGCCGGGAGCGCGCAATGTGGTGCAGCTGCTCTGGGAAAAAGCGAAGGACTTCCTGCAGCGTGCATTCACTGTAATACTTATTGCGACCATAGTTGTGTGGTTCCTCAAGAAATTCGATCTGCATTTCAATATGACAGAAGATCCCGGAAACAGCATACTTGCACTTGCCGCCGGATTTGTTGCACCTGTTCTGGCACCGATAGGACTCGGTGACTGGAGGATAGGCGTTTCACTGGTATGCGGATTCATAGCGAAGGAAAGCGTTGTTTCGACTATGGACGTGCTGTTTGTGAACGGAGTCGGAGGAGAACTTACGCTGCTTACTGTGATCTGTATGCTGGTATTCTCGCTGATATACACCCCGTGTGTTGCGGCTATAGCAGCGGTAAAGCGTGAGCTCGGTGTGAAGTGGGCGGTCATTCTCGTGCTGTGGCAGTGCGCTGCGGCGTGGATAGTGACTATGATAGTACGTGCGATATGCCTTCTTGCGGGGGTGACGTGATGAATTTTGTTGATATAATTCTCGTGATACTTATAGCCGCTGTCGTGGCATTCGCTGTGTTCATGATGATCCGTTCAAGGAAAAAAGGAAAGAGCTGCTGCGGAAATTGCAGCAGATGCGGCGGAAGTACACAGTGCGCCAAAACAAGTATTGAAAGAAAAGAATAATAAAGGGAACCTCTAAAACAATTCACTGACATCACCGTTTACGACAGACTTGAATCTGCCGTTATCAATGGTGATGTTTTCTTTCTTTGCGTATGTACATCTGCCAAGCTTATTTCGTATCTTGCACCGGATATCTGAACTGGTCATGGTTATAACGGTATCATCGTTAAAGCCGCCGACAGCAAGCGAATTTTCACCTGAATTTTCAATTTTCAGCACTGCCGATGTCGTTCGTATTTCCGTTCTCCCGTTAAGTGAGCCGACACCGGTGCTGCGCTCGGAATTTATATTTATCACCGGACTTGATTCACGTATCTCTGTCACTGAGGTCCCGCCGCTCATGGTGCCAACGCCTACGCTGCTGTTGCCGGCACCGTATATGCTGAATGCACTGTTTGAGATACTCAGTCTGCTGTTGCCGCTGAATGAGCCCACGCCGATCCCGGCGGTCGCAGAAAATTCGATCGAAACGTTGCACCCGAATATAACTGTATCTGTATCTCCGGAGAAAGAGCCTATGCACACGCCGGTGACACTGCTTATATTTATGGAGTACTGACCTCGGTTCATACGTATGATACCGCCTTTGCCTGAACCTATGCAGACACCGCTTGCACCGCTGCTGTGTATCTCTATCGCGCCTTCCTGCATGAAGACGATCTCGCCGTGTGAAGAATCCGGATCATTGCCGATGCCGTAATATTCCAGTGCGTTAAGATCTATTCTCAGGTCGCCTTCGCCTTCGACGGTAAGCTTTGAAGATCCTGGCACGCGGATACCGGATTTATGCAGGATATTTTCGCCCTCCAGAACGAGAGTCACATCGCTGTTTTCTCCGAGCTCTATACACGGGCGGTTCTTCACATTTGAAAAATAGGCATTTTCGAGGGTTATCCTTCCGCTGTAACCCGGCTCGATGCGGACATGGACATCTGATCTGGCTCCGGGAGTCCCTACTATCGTCAGATCTTTATATACCATCGTTCCTCTGCCCACGATGATATCGGTGAAGCCGTCCTTGACGAGCGTTGCAAGCGGTATTCTGTTGGTCTTTCCGGCGGTATATATCTTTCCGGGATTTCCCTCTATATGCTCGCGATGATAAGTTCTTATCTCATCACGTATTTTTTCATCTATCTGACCTATAAATTCAGGAGCCGGTCTTGCAGTGTAATAGCCTTGTATAAGATCGGCACCGAGATGTATGACGGTTCTCAGTTCTTCTGAAGTTTCAACGCCCTCCGCAAGTGCCATTATATTATTGTCGTGGCAGAAGTTTATCACTTCTCTCACAAAATGCTGCTTCTGCGGCTTGTTCTGTATCTCGCTGAGCAGCGACCTGTCGATCTTGACATAATTTGGCATATATCTCAGCAGATTGCTTACATTTGAATATCCGGTGCCGTAGTCATCAACAGCTATCTCAACGTCCATTCTGTGGTAAAAGCCTTTGAGCTTTTCAAGATCCCTGTCCGTAAGTTCTGCTTCTTCGGTAAGCTCAACCACAACTGTTTCGGAGAATTTTCCGAGATATTCCTCTACCTGTTCAAAATCCTTGTCTGTTATGCGTATGCCGGGAATACTGTTTATGAACACTTTGGCTTTTCCGATAATATCTCTGCTGTCTGAAACGATGCTGAGAACATTCAGGAATGTCGCTTTCTCCACATCGCCGAGCCGGTTCTGCATATCGGCGTATTTTATTATCGAGAGAGGAGAGATCCGCTTTTCGGTGTTCGAGCGCATCAGCGCCTCATAAGAATAGATACTGCCGTCTATGGTATTTACTATGGGTTGGAAATGATATGTCAGCAGGTTGTTGTCAAGTATCTGTTTTACCAGTTCATAATCAGACTTTTCTTCCTCAGACAGCGATTCATAAGCGGCATCCGCAGCGGCGAATTTGCTTTTCTTCATTTTATCGAGCTTTTCGCGGACCGCTTCGGCTGAAAGATACCGTCTGAGTTCTTCGAGTCCTCTTGACACAACTCCTATCCAGCGGCGGTATATGTCATCATAGCTTCTCGGGTCATTTCCATAGCTTACCGCCGCGTACCCGAAGCACATTTTTTCGCAGAATACGGGTGTAAAGAAGAATGCGGCCGGGGTTTCCCTCTCGTCTGAAAGACGAGGTAGAAGCTCCGAACGGTCAAATGTTTTTTCAAGTCCTACTGTTCCGTCCTTGCGGTCGCTGTTATATCCGACGGCGTGGATCAATTTTGAGGGATAGCCGTTGTTAGGTACAGAAAGGTCTGAGTCGCGGTCCATATATTTCCAGACGTTTGCAATACAAAGATCAAAGCTTTCGGCTCCCTTTATCTGGTATGCGTATGAATATACGGCGCTCAGGAATCCCGTAAGATCTGTCTGTGACATGAGATTTTCAGCCATTGTATTATTGATGGAGTCAAATCCTTCTTCCGAGATCTCTGTTTCCCATTTTTCTCTTCTCTTGCTTAGATCGGGCATATTGGTTTTCTTACAGCCGCAGCTTTCGCCTATGAGAAGACCGGGCTCAGCTTCAAACGGAGGTGTTTCTTTGCCGATGAGGCTGTCATGCATGAAGTCGGCGGCATAGTTTCCGAATTCTTCGGCAGGGATAAGAGATGATGTGATCGTGCTCGGAGATGTCTGACCCTCATCTGTGGAATCATAGCTGACGATCGCGACATCATCGGGCACTTTTATCCCTCTGTCCGCAAACGCCTTTCCGAGTCCTACTGCCATAGCATCATTCGCGCAGACCACAGCTTCCGGAAGTCCGTTTTTGTCCGCTGCGAGATGATCGGCGCAGAGTTCACCGCTTTTGTACCAGAAATCGCCGTAAAATATCCTGTTTTCGTGTACTTCAAGCCCGTGTTCTTCCATAGCCTCTCTGTATGCATTAAGGCGCTGCTTTGAGTGTTCGTGCCACTCTTTTCCGGAAAGGTATGCTATGTCCTTGTATCCGTGGACTTCTATCAGGTGAGAGACAAGAGCCTTTACCGCAGGGGAAGAGTCGGTGAATATGCTGTGAAAATATCTGCTTTCTTTTTCTATGACAAGAACGGGCTTTCCGAAGGACTCATGAAGCCTTTCTTCAAGTTCCTGAGCGGCGTCGGCGGTCTGTATCGTATCTTCAAGGATAACAGCGCCGTCAAACATCGAGGGCTCCATAAGTGAGAAAATGTTTGATTCTCCCTTTTCGCGTGCTGAACTATCCTGATATTTGCGGTACATGGAAAATACGCACACGTCCATATCATAGCCGAATGCGTTTTTCAGGAATCCTTTTATGAATCTGCTCTGATAGCTTTCGTCAGCGTGTCCCACGAACACCGCTATACGGTTTCTTCTGCCGGGCATAGGAGTCCTCCCAAAAATAAATTTTCTCTGTAGAAAGCGGAAAATGTTTGTTGATTAAATTATACCACAAACAATGCCTTGTGTCAACGGTAAGAGTGCTTGTTATGCAGAAAACTTGTTTTTGCAGCCGAAATATTTTTGCAAAAAAATTCAAAAAATCGACAAATAGGTATTGACAAACCAGAATGTTTGTGGTAAAATATCAAGCGTATATTGAAGGTAAACCGGTCATGGAGAAGTCGCGTAGCTGGTCGAGCGCGCGCGATTGGAAATCGCGTAACCGTCAAAAGCGGTTCGAGGGTTCGAATCCCTCCTTCTCCGCCAGCCGAGAAGCCTCGGCAAGCAAAGATTCCTCACGGAAGTCCCTTCTGTGAGGAATTTTCTTTTACAAATATCAAATCATCACACGAATCAAGAGAAAGTTATGAAAAAACGGAGGATAAGGGACACTATGAAAAAAAGAAGATCTGTTCTGGCAGCAGTCACCTCGCTCGCTGCCGCAGCTGTGCTCGCTGTACCGTCGGGTGCTTATATCACCGAAGTATCCGATCCTGCCGATACGCTCATTTCAGATGACAGCCAGTGGACCATCACACTGTCCCCTGAGATCAACGCATCTGCAGAGAATATATCTGGCATCGACCTTGTGCTGACACTCAGCGGAGATGCGGACAAGTATGCTTCAGAGCGCAGCAACGGGTATTATGATGACGGCGAACAGACAGCGTTCACGGATTTTGCCGGATTTATCGGCATAGGCGCCGAATTCGGGGGAACTGCCACCAATAACAACTGGTTCCAGTTCGATTATAATTCGCTCAATGAAAAAGAGGGTTCCGAAGGAAAGGCTGCCGTGATAAGTCTCGGCGACAACAGATACCTGCTTTCATGCGACTTTGGCGGTGTTGAAGTTCACGCGCCCGACCGTGATGTAACATTTTCGTTCAAGGACTGGGGAAATAAATCCCCCAATTATTCGATGACGGTCGATGAAATGTATGTCTACGGTCCCGACGGGACGGTTGCCATATATGCCGACGCAAACGGTGCTCTCGAATTTGAGGGTCATGAGAGGTTCAGCGCCGGAACAGAAGGGGACGAGGCACCGGAGGAAACGACTTCCGAGGCTCCGCAGACATCGGCTCCCGAAGAAACCACAGCTGCTGAAGTGACTGAGGCGGACGCTTCTGACAATGCGGCAGAGACATCTGCTCAGACTGAGCCTTCTCAGTCGGTGACCTCTTCGGTCGTAACGTCATCTTCCGGTCAGGGGTTCGGTTCAAGAGATTCGACCCTTATGATCGTCGGCATAGTTGCCGGGGTTATCATACTTGCAGTAATAGTTGTACTCATTATGATGGTGATAAAAAAGAAAAAATAAGATCACAGAAAGGAAGATAAGGTCATGGAACTTGTTTTGTCCGCTTTTAATCCTGCTACAGGCACGGAATTATCTCCTGTACTGATCTGGGCTGTTATAGGCTCCGCAGTCATACTTGCAGGCTGTATCATTTTCGCTGTTATAAGCAGCAAGAAAAAGAAAAATAAGGGCAAGAGAAAAAATCGCAGAAGATAAATGAGAACTGAAGCTCCTTATGCTCATGCATAGGGAGCTTAGTTTGTCAAAATGCCGTTTTAAATTATTTTTGCAGATGTATGGATCTCCGTGGAATGGGATCAGCTTTCGGTTCCTTTCGCTTCCGAAAAGAACCGGGGACAAATCGTACAAAAAAGGTCGGAAAACTTATTCAAATCTGAAAATTGTGATGATTATTGTGTTAAAAAGATGAAGTTGTTGCAAAAAAGGTTGACGAAACCATAAATTTGCTGTATATTAATATTAATGTGTGGGAAATCTACAGATGCAAAAGAGAAAGGAAAAAGATATTATGAAAAAAATAACAGCTATGATAGTGCTTGCGGCATTGCTTTTGATCTCTGGCTGCAATTCAAATAACAACACCCCTGTAAATACACAGGGTACAACCACAGAAGCGACCACCACGACCACAGCGGAAGAGGGCAAGGTCACCGATGTCGTATATTCAAGCAACGAGGAAGATACAACGGAAGAAGCTCTGGAGTATATCGCGGGAGTTGCTCCGCTGTTCAGAAAATACCTTGAAAAAAGAATGAGTGTTCCGCTCATAATGGAGACGACATCTATCAGCGGCAATGGAGTGGTGCACTCAGGGCTTTATTTCAAAGATGAAAACAACATAGCAACCTGCTCGACAAACGACAGCGGCACAAAAAATAATATTATTTATTCCACAAACGGCAGTTATATTATAGAAGACAGCACAAAGACCGTTTATGATCTCGGCTATACAGAGAGCTATGTAAAAGATATCATCAGCCAGTACAAGCTTAAAATGAAGGCAAATGAAGTAAAGACCTCAAAGTTTGAATCTTCGGTGGAAGAATATGACGGAGTCACATACAACTGTGAGACAATATCAGACGGAAGCTCGCAGATAAAATATTATTTCGATACCGAGACAGATGATCTCAGATATCTGATATCCGGTGACAATGTAACAAAGATCACACGGCTTGAAAACAATGTTCCCGATGAATCATACTTTGTTGTTCCGGACGATTATCAGAAGGTGAATTTTCAGGAATATCTGAATAGTCTTGAAGAAACAGAAAAAAGCGGTGAATAAACAATATGACCTGAGGGAGCAGCCGCAGAACGCTGCTCCCTGTTTTTCAGGAAACGATGATTAAAGACCGTATGTCGATTGTGCCACAGATTCAGTCGGCAGATTGTACAAATTTTTCGCAGGCATACTGGCGTATGTCAAGGAAAATCTGTGCAAGATGAAGACTGAAGATGTGGTGCAGGCGGCGTGCGGGATTTAATCAGCGGTTCCTTAGCAAAGGAGTGTCCGGATGGATCAGAAAATCTATGATGCCGCAGTCATAGGAGCCGGAGTTGTCGGCTGTGCGGCGGCAAGAGAACTTTCGAGGTATGAGCTGTCAGTGATCGTCATTGACAAGGAAAGCGATGTGTGTGAGGGTACAAGCAAAGCGAACAGCGCCATAATCCATGCCGGATTCGACGCAGAACCCGGCTCACTCAAGGCAAAGCTTAATGTGCAGGGAAACGCTCTTATGGACAGGCTTTCAAAGGAACTGGATTTTCCTTTTTTCCGCATCGGAGCGTTTGTAGTCTGCCGCAGCAAAGATGAGATACCGAAGCTGGAGGAACTCAAAAAACGCGGTGAGGAGAACGGAGTCAGCGGCCTCAAGATACTTTCCTGTGAAGAGGCTCATGAAATGGAGCCGAATTTATCCGATGAAGTGTATGCGGCGCTGTATGCCCCGACTTCCGGAATAGTCTGTCCTTTTACTATGACCCTTGCGTTTGCGGAAAATGCTTATGATAACGGTGCGGAATTCAGCTTGTCCAACGAGGTGACGGATATCACTAAAAATGATGATATTTTCGTTATTTCCTCGTCAAAAGGCGAAATAAAGGCAAAGTGCGTAATAAACTGCGCAGGCGTTTATGCCGATAAGATACATGATATGGTCTGCTACCACGCTTTCGGGATAACCCCCAGAAAGGGCGAGTATATGCTGCTTGACACCTGCGCCGGAGGTATCGTGAAAAAAACGATATTCCAGCTCCCGACGCACATGGGCAAGGGAATACTTGTTACACCCACCGTTCACGGGAACCTCCTGCTCGGTCCCACAGCGGACAATATCGAGGACAAGGAAGATACCTCAACGACACGGGAGGGAATTGCATCGGTAAAGGCAAAGAGCGCCCTTTCGGTGAAGGATATCCCATATAATCAGGTGATAACATCGTTCTCCGGACTGCGTGCTTCTGCCGACACAGGTGATTTCATAATACGTGAAGACGAGAAGGTAAAGGGCTTCATTGACGCTGCCGGGATAGAATCTCCCGGACTCAGCAGCGCACCGGCTATTGCACTGTATATACGGGACATAGTAGGCGGGATATTGCCGCTCAAGGAAAAGAAGGATTTCAGACCCGAAAGAAAGGGCATTACGCTTCTCGCAATGCTGCCTCCGGAAAAAAGAGCGGAGCTTATAAAAGAAAATCCGGATTACGGTATGATGGTATGCCGCTGCTCACAGGTAAGCGAGGGCGAGATCGCCGACAGCATAAACCGTCCGCTCGGTGCAACTACTCTCGACGGCGTGAAACGCAGAACAGGCTCGGGTATGGGAAGATGTCAGGGCGGATTCTGTACGCCGAAGATAATGGCTATGCTTGCAGAAAAACAAGGGATACCACTAAGCGAGGTGAAGAAAAATGGCTGAACATATCTCTCTTGCGGTAATAGGCGGAGGTCCTGCCGGAATGGCAGCGGCAGTTTCCGCGTATGACAGCGGTATCACCGATGTAACGATATTTGAGCGTGAAAATGAACTGGGCGGGATCCTGAACCAGTGCATACATAATGGGTTCGGGCTGCACACCTTCAAGGAGGAACTGACCGGTCCCGAGTATGCGGGAAGATATATTGACGAGGTAAAACGGAGAAATATCCGCTATGAGACAGGAAGCACCGTGCTGTCTGTAAGCCCTGACAGGCAGATAACCGTTGTCAGCAGAGAAAAGGGAATGAGGATTATCTCCGCCGACGCGATAATCCTTTCAATGGGCTGCCGTGAGCGTCCGAGAGGCGCTCTGAATATTCCCGGAATGAGGCCGCAGGGCATATACAGCGCAGGTACGGCTCAGAAGCTCGTAAACTGTGAGGGCTGCGTTATCGGTAAGGAAGTTGTTATCCTCGGTTCAGGCGATATCGGACTGATAATGGCAAGAAGAATGACACTTGAGGGCGCGCACGTAAAGGCAGTCGCAGAACTGATGCCGTATTCCGGCGGACTGAAAAGAAATATCGTGCAGTGTCTTGACGACTACGGGATCCCGCTGCTCCTGAGCCATACTGTAGTTGATATAAAGGGAAAGCGCAGGCTTGAAGGCGTGACTGTCGCCGAAGTAGATCAAAGCGGCACTCCGATACCCGGAACCGAGGAATACTACGAATGTGATACGCTGCTCCTGTCATGCGGACTTATACCGGAGAATGAACTGTCACTTTCTGCGGGAGTTAAAATAAACGGCGCTACGAACGGACCTGTTGTTGACGACAGGCTCGAAACCAGCACAGACGGTATCTTCGCCTGCGGAAATGTTCTTCATGTTCACGATCTGGTGGATTTTGTATCTGAGGAATCCTCACGCGCCGGCAAAAATGCTGCTGATTTCATCAGGTCTTGCGGCAAAACAAAGAATGAGCCGGTCATAGTCAGAGTGACAGCAGGAAACGGTGTTCGCTATACTGTTCCGAATACTATAGATGCCGCAAACGCATCGGGTGACATACATCTGAGGTTCAGAGTACGGAATGTATATAAAGGCTGCACGATAAAGCTTATCAGCGGAGGCAGTGTTATTTACTCGAAAAAGAAAAAGATCGTCGTTCCCGGTGAGATGGAAGATATTATCATCAAACCTGAGATGCTTTCATCTGTGAGCGGTGAACTGGTCGCAGAGATAGAGGAGGGTGCCGTATGACGAGGAATATGATATGTATAGGCTGTCCAATGGGCTGTGAGCTGACAGTGGAAGTTGAGGACGGAAAAGCCGTCAGCGTTACCGGAAATACCTGCGGGATAGGTAAAAAGTATGCCGAATCAGAAGTTTCTTCGCCAACGAGAATGGTCACTACCACGATCATCAGCGATAAGGGGATACCCGTTCCGGTCAAAACACGGAGCGCTGTTCCGAAAGATAAGATCTTTGATGTTGTAAACAGCATCAAAAGTGCAGAGCTGAAATTGCCTGTAAAGATCGGAGATATCGCGGTCAGAAATGTCTGTGGCACAGGAACAGATGTGGTCGTTACAAAAGACACTGTATGATATAATGCTGTCAGCTGACAGCGTTTGTGCGGTATAGCCTTTACTTTTTCTGAGATTTGTGATATAATTGATGTGTTCTCGATAACTGCTGCTGATGTACAGCATGATCTGCAGTCTTGCGGATAATGACTGTAGTGCCTTTAAATTTATGAACAGAGGGTAAAAGCTATGAAGCTTATTTTTGCAATAGTAAATAACGACGATGCACATTCGGTCTCTTCCGCGCTGACGCAGGGAGGATTCTCCGCCACGAAACTCGCTTCTACAGGCGGATTTCTCATGGCGGGAAATACCACGTTCATGATCGCCTGCGAAAATTCGGCGGTTGACGGAATAATCGCAACGATCGCTCAAAATTCCCGCAAACGCAAGCAGTATGTGCCTAATGCCGCTTCTTTATCGGCAAAAGAAGCCCCCGAAAGCTACCCGGTCGAGGTGAGCGTCGGAGGAGCTACCGTGTTTGTCACGGATATAGAAAGATTTGAAAAACTGTAATGGAACTTTACGGAAAAAAACACGCGCTGTCTTTACTGAACGGTTTCAGGAGTTCCGGAAGGATCCCCCATGCCCTGCTTTTTTTCGGGGCAAAGGGTATCGGAAAGCACACTCTTGCCGATCATACCGCGATGATGTATCTATGTGAGAACAGAGATGCCGCACCGTGTATGAGATGCAGCCAGTGCCGCCGTATTGAGCAGCATATACACCCGGACGTAGTATATCCCCTTTCATTTATGGAGAACCGGGCATACCACGTAGGCGAACTCAGGGATTTTATTACAAGCTGTTATATCAAGCCCAACGACGGTGATATCCGCGTCTGCATATTTGAAGAACTGGACGAAATGTCTGTGACCTGTCAGAATTCGCTGCTGAAATTTATAGAAGAACCGCTTGATTTCAACAGATATATATTCATTGCGGATAAAAAATCGCCGATATTACAGACTGTATTATCGAGAGTCGTCGCGGTAGAGGTCGATGGAGCCGATGAAGACGAGTTTTCGCGTGCTCTGACAGATAACTGCATCGAACGTTCACATATACCCGAACTGTATGAACGATTCGGCGGGAATATCGGAGCTGCGCTCGGATTTGAGCAGTGCGGTGAGGAGATACCGTACCTGACAGCTGCGATCAAAGCTGCCGATGCCTTATCATCAAAGAAAGAGCTGGATTGTCTCAATGCTTTTCTTGCATTGAAGACGCGAGGTGAGATATTTGAAGCTCTTGGGATATTATCGGATATCTTTGCGCAGACTTCAGCCGTCAAAGCCGGAAGATCCACCTGCGGAGCATACAGAAAACAGACAGAACGTCTTGCAGCAGCATACAGCCTTAAAACAATGACAAGGCTTTACGGAGAAGCAGCGAGACTGTATGGAATGTCATTCACAAACCCGAACGTGAAGCTGTTCGCCGCTGAATGCAGCAGCTCACTGTTCAGCACGGCTGAAAAAGCCTGATGTCACATATCAGAGGAAAACGAACAATATGGTAGAAATAATAGGGATAAGATTCAAAGAGATAGGAAAGGTTTACTACTTTTCACCTGCGGGAAAAAAATTTTCCGCCGGTGAGAAAGTAATTGTAGAAACCGCAAGAGGTGTCGAGTGCGGAGAAGTGGTGATCGAAAATCACGATGTCGATGAATCGAATCTCGTTTCGCCGCTCAAACCTATAGTAAGGCGCGCAAACGAAGATGACCTCAGGCGTATCAAGGATAATGAGGCGAAGGAAGCCGATATCATGCGTACCTTTACAAAGAAGATCAGCGAACACGGGCTGAAAATGAAGCCGATAGACGTTGAATATACCTTTGACGGGAGCAAGATCCTTTTCTATTTCTCGGCTGAGAACAGAGTGGATTTCCGTGAGCTTGTAAAAGATCTTGCAGGAATTTACAGGACACGTATCGAGCTGCGTCAGATCGGCGTCCGCGACGAAGCGAGAATGCTCGGCGGACTCGGTATCTGCGGCAGACCGTTCTGCTGCTCGACTTTTCTCGGAGAATTTCAGCCGGTTTCTATAAAAATGGCAAAAGAACAGTCGCTGTCTCTCAATCCGACTAAGATATCCGGCACCTGCGGCAGACTTATGTGCTGCCTGAAATATGAACAGGACAGCTATGATGCGCTTCTGAAGATCACCCCGAAGGTGGGTGCGATAGTGGAGACTCCTGACGGACAGGGTCAGGTAGAGGATTCTAACCTGCTTACCGGTATCCTCAAGGTAAAGCTCAAGAGCAATCCAGATGCTCCGGCACAGCCGTACAAGCGCGAAGATGTAAAGCTGCTGAAAGATTCAAAGATCCGCGTGAACCGTGACGAGCTTGCCGCTCTCAAAGGACTTGAAGACTGAAACAATAGCAGCTGCGGCAGAACTGCTGAGAATAAAAATGTATCAGGGCAAAATGCAATTTCTGTTTTACAGAACTGCATTTTTGTCTTGATTTTTTTGCTGAAATGTTGTATAATGGTAAAAAATATGATGATAATTTCCGGAGGAATAGTCAAATGGCTGAAAACCTTGTTGCTGAAATAGAAAAGAGAATGCCCGGATTCTCAAAAAGCCAAAAAATAATTGCCAGATTCATTACAGAGCATTATGAAAAAGCAGCGTTCATGACAGCCGCAAAACTCGGATCAACTGTCGGCGTAAGTGAGAGCACTGTGGTGAGATTTGCAGATGAAATGGGATTTGAAGGCTATCCCGAGATGCAGAAGGCTCTGCGCAGCTACGGCAGGAATCGTCTTACTACACTTCAAAGACTCGATATCGCAAACGAAAGATTCGGCGAGGACGGGCTCGTGAAGAGCGTTATGTCGCAGGATATAGAGAGGATCCGCTACACACTTGAAAATTTATCCGAGGAAACGTTCAACGCGGCTGTGGATAAGATTATAAATGCACGGTGTGTATATATTTTCGGAGCAATGAGCAGTGACATTCTTGCAAGATTTCTCAGCAACTACCTTCAGCTTTCGTGCGGTAATGTTATACACGTTCAGCCGATAAACTCCAGCGGAATATTGCAGCAACTTATAAAGCTTGGTTCAGAAGATGTTTTTATTTCGATCTCCTTTCCGAGATATTTCAAGAACACACTTACCGCGACAGCATACGCGAAGAAATGCGGCGCGGACATCATAGCCATAACGGATTCTGAGGCTTCTCCGCTTGCGGAATACGCCAATCAGCTCCTTCTCGCAAAAAGTGATATCATCAGTTACGCGGACAGTCTCGCAGCACCGCTGAGCCTCGTAAATGCTCTTGTTGCAGCGGTCGGGGTCAGAAACAGTTCACGTCTCGAACAGACTTTGACCCGTCTCGAAGAGCTCTGGGCAGAAAATGATGCCTACAAAAAAGATGACGAGAACGACAGGACGTAGTAAAGAAAATTATCAAAAGCGCGCACTGCTGCACGAAGCAGCACAAGTTACCGCACAGAGCGTGTAAGATGCACGCTCTGTGCGGTAACGAAGAGGCAGCGTATAAAGGCAATACCGCACAAAGCACGGCTAACGCCTTTGCACGTGCCTTGCTTGCATTTTTCCGTCATATTAACCAAAATCCACTTGACTTGCGCCAGCAAGCCTGCGTGTCTTTTGATTAATCTGACGAAAAATCTGACATCACAATTCACGCACAATCTTTGTGCGGTATAGCCTAAAAGAAACCTTCCGGACTACAGAATGTAGTCCGGAAGGTTAATATTGCTTGTTGAGCGGCTCTCAGTCAAAAGCTTTAGGATCGACTTCACAGCCGTCGGGAATATCAGACTTTACAAGTGCGGTGCAGCCTTTGAATGCTGAACCGCCTATTATTTTCAGCGAAGACGGAAATGTGATCTCAGTCAGTGCGGCGCACTTGTTGAATGCAGAATTTCCTATCTCCTCATTACTGCCTTTTCAAGAGCAGTACATCCTCTGAACGTACTGTCCGCTATCATTCCGATATTTTCCGGAAGCTCTATGCTTTTCAGCATCGGGCAGTATGAAAACGCGCGTTCTCCGATCACTGCCGTGTTTTCGGGGATCTTTATATTTTCAAGCTTTTCGGCTTCCCAGAATGCCGCAAACCCTATGCTTTTCAGACTTTCCGGCAGAGTTACTGTGACCGCTGATGTGTTGTGAGAAAACGCATACGGCGCTATCATGCTTATACCGTCCGGTACTGTCACACTTTCAAGGTTTTTGCAGCCGAAAAACGCATTTTCTCCTATGTGAGTTACACTGTCACTGAGCATTACGGAAGTTATGTCGGTGTTGTCTGCAAACGCGCCTTCCGCTATACTCTCAACAGCCGCACCGCCTATGTATGCAGTGATCTCAACTGTTTTGCCGGAGCCTTTATAACGGGTTATCTTATTTCCATAGTATAAATATAAATCAAAGTCAACACCAATAAAAAATTGGGCTGAGTAAAAAGCGGTTAGGCTATGCCGCACAATCTTTGTGCGGTATAGCCTAAATTTAATAAAAGGGGTTGAAAAATGAGAAAAAAAGTGGTAGAATAATAGAGAGTTTATTTGATTTTCCGGAATGGGGCGAAGTAATGAAACGAACGGACTACATAAGCTGGGACGAATACTTTATGGGGATAGCCCTTCTGTCTGCACAGAGGAGCAAGGATAATTCCACACAGGTAGGCGCCTGCATAGTAAACAACGATAATAAAATAATATCGGTAGGCTATAACGGTATGCCTGTCGGCTGTGATGATGACGATATGCCGTGGGAGCGCAGCGCTGACAGCTCACTCGATACAAAGTATCCGTTCGTGTGCCATGCGGAACTGAACGCCATACTCAACAGCAGTATGCCCTCACTCGCCGGAGCGACACTGTATGTGACGCTTTTTCCATGTAATGAGTGTGCCAAGGCTATCATACAATGCGGAATAAAGCGCGTTGTATATCTTGAGAACAAATACGCCGATACGGACGGTGTAAAAGCGTCAGCTTTACTGTTTGAAAAGTGCAATATCAAAGTTGAGCGTTATGAAACTACCGGCAGAACCCTGTCGCTTAAATTATAAATTGGAGAACAGATGAAACAGAGAAAAACGATAGCTGTCATTGTCGGCACCACGGACGGCTTTTACCGGAATAAGTGTCTCAGCGGCATAATCCGTCAGGCAGAAGCACTGGATTACAATGTGGCAATTTTTTCGGTGTTCACTATTACGGACGAGCGCACAAAGCACCAGCTCGGCGAAGAGAATATATATGAGCTTATAAAGACCCCGGATATCGCAGGCGCGGTATTTGTCGATTATTCGTTCTGGGCGGAGACCGTAAAAAAGAAGATGCTCGATCTTTTCCGGTCGATACCGGACTTTAAAATGGTCGTGCTGGATAATGAGGGCATAGAGGGATACAAGGGTATTCTGTCAAATGACCGCAAGGGCTTCGCGGCCATAGTAGATCACCTGATAGAAGTCCACGGACTGAAAAAAATATACTGTATGACCGGAGCCGAAGAATTTCCGGTATCTCACGAAAGACTTGCCGGATACAGGGATTCAATGCAGAAACATGGTCTGGAGATAAAAGAAGGCTATGAGATCTTCGGCGATTTCTGGACAATGGCAGCTACGGCGCTTGCCGAAAAATTAGCGTCCGGTGAGATCGAAAGACCCGAGGCTGTGGTCTGCGGCAATGACAAATCAGCTGTGACCCTTACAAACGAACTTATAAACAGAGGGATAAATGTTCCCGGAGATATAGCGGTCACAGGATATGATCTTTCCGGTGAATCCATAACCAATGACCCGTCGGTCACCACCTGCACCCGTCCCGATCTGCATACCGGAGAGCGCTGTATATGTGAGCTTCACAAGATGATAACCGGAACCGACACCCAGCCGTTGGATCCCGATGAGGGTATCTTCGTCAGCGGTGAAAGCTGCGGCTGCCGAAGAGATGTGGCATTTGCTCACAAATTCAACGAGCTCGACAGGCTTGAACAGGAATCCGAAAGCAATTTCCGCTTCAGTACTATGCAGGAATCCCTTATGGCTCAGGAGACTTATGAGCAGTTCATAATCACCATATTTTCAAGAATATACCTTATCCGCAACTGCGCGGCATTTGCGCTCTGCCTTAACAAGGACTGGAATCTTTTCCGCGAGAACGATAACGAGTATATCAGAGAAGGTTATCAGGACGAGATGTCCGAGGAAATGTACTGGAGCATCGACGGTACGGAAAAACGATATGTGCCGTTCAGATCCGAGGAGCTTTTCCCTCCGGATATACTTCTTGATGAAAGACCTGTCGCCTGCTATTTCAATGCGGTCCATTTTGAGGACAGATGTTTCGGATATCAGGTAGTAAGATTCAGGAACGAAGAAGAGAATATGCCTGAGGACATTTATCATACATGGGCATCGAGCGTCAGCGTTTCTCTCGAGTATATGCGTATGCAGGAACGTATGAAGCTTATGTATAACAGAGCTTTCGCAAATTCCATACGTGACGGAATGACTGGACTCTATAACCGTCAGGGTTATGAGATGTACAGCAAAGATGTTTTCAATGCCGCAAAAGAAAGAGGTCAGAAGCTGCTTGTGATAGTTGCCGATCTTGACGATCTTAAAAAGATAAACGATACCTACGGCCACGGAGAAGGTGACAATGCTATCACCGTATGTGCCCGCGCATTGCAGACCTGCTGCGGAAACGGCGAATACTGCGTCCGCTCTGGCGGCGATGAGTTCATAATTTTCGGTACATACGATTATGACACCGCTATCCCGATATTTTACCGAAGCCGTATAGACGGTTATCTTGCAAGATACAACTCGTCTTCCGGAAAGCCGTATCATGTCGGGATAAGCGCCGGATTCTTCATTGACTACCCCGATAATTACGAAAATATAGATCAGTGTCTCAAGATCGCAGATGAAAGAATGTACGCCAATAAGGCGTCGAGAAAAAAAGGAAGAATATAGGCAATGCCGCACAGCATCGCTTGCTGGACGGTGCAGCCTGAGATACCCTGTGTTCACACACGGACACAGGGTTTTATTCTTGCAGGAATGAGGCAATGCCCGAAAACTTGACAATCATGATATGTTTATGATATAATAATAAATTGAGAAAGTGTGTATTCCGCCGTTTTGCGGAATATGATTACCTTTGCGGAGAAGGTGAAAGATCATGTTCATTTATTATCAGATCGCGCTGTATTTATCAATAACGCTTTCCGGACTGTTTCTCTGGAAGTGGAACCGCTATATATCCGTAAGCTTTTCGGTCGTGTATCTGCTGATACCGATAATAAATGTAGGGTATCTGAGAGTTGCCGCTGCCGAAAATCTCGCGGAGGCAGTCCTTGCAAACGGGCTCGTTTATCTCTGTACCTGTTTTTTACAGCTTGGGTACCTTATCTATATCTGCTCGTTCTGCCACATAAAATTCCCGCGGCTTGCCGCTGCTCCGCTGTTCATACTTAGCGCGCTTATAGGCAGTGTTGCTCTTACTGCGCTTCATAATAAGGCGCTTTATACTTCTGTGGAGCTTGTACCGTTCCATGAGGGTATTCCGGGATATCTCGTAAAATCCTACGGATTTATGCATACGGTGTATTACTTGATGCTGATATTCTATGTTATTGCCGAATTTGCAGCACTTATGTACGGTTTCCGGCGCAGGGACGTTTCAAAGAAGAATGCAGCGATCCTGTTTGCTTTTTATCTGGTAAATCTTCTTACTTTCGTTTTTACGAGAATGCTGAAGCTTCCGATAGAGCTCCAGCCTGCCGCCTATGTCATTACACAGGTGCTGCTTTTTGTGATGAGCAGCAGGCTTAAAATGTATTCGATATCCGACGTTGCGGTAACTACTATGATGCAGGAAGAAAAGGTCGGCTTTGCATCGTTCGACAGCAGAAGACACTATCTTGGCTGCAATCTGCCTGCTTCTGAGTATTTCCCCGAATTCAACGATATTTACATAGATAAGCAGATCCCGAGAAATGACAAAAGATTTGCGATAATTACCGGCTGGCTGGATTCACTCGGAGAAGAACAGAAAAACGTGGAGCTTGATCTTGAGCGCAGCAATGTAAATTACCGCATTATAGTAAGTCATATAATGAGCGGAAAAAAGAATAAAGGCTATCAGATCCGCATAGAGGACCGTACCGAGGAATACCGCTATATCCAGCTCCTCCAGCAGGCAAGGCAGTCTGCTGAGGCAGTCTCGAAGGCGAAGGGAGACTTTCTCGCAAATATGTCACACGAGATACGCACCCCTATTAATGCGATACTCGGAATGGACGAGATGATCCTGCGTGAGAGCCGTGAAGATCAGACTCTTGAATATGCCGAGGATATCCGCAAGGCTGGAAATACTCTTCTCGGACTGATAAACGATGTTCTTGATTTCTCAAAAATAGAAGCCGGAAAGACTGATATAATCCCTGTGGATTATCAGCTCTCGTCGGTGCTGAATGATCTTTCAAACATGATCGAACCCCGCGCAGCTGAAAAGGGGCTCCGGTTTACCGTTACAGCGGATCCAACAACTCCTGATTATCTGCACGGCGACGAGATAAGGATAAAGCAGATAATCACAAATATTCTAACGAATGCAGTAAAATACACAAAAAAAGGTTCTGTGAACCTGTCAGTCGGATATGTCAGGGGCGACGGATATATTGACCTGATCGTAAGCGTAAAAGATACCGGCATAGGCATACGTCAGGAAGATATCGACAAGCTGTTCATTGCGTTCGAGCGTATCGACGAAAACCGCAACCGTTCTATTGAGGGGACTGGACTTGGTCTTTCGATAGTACAGAGCCTTCTCACACTTATGGACAGCAGGCTTGAAATACAGAGCGAGTACGGAAAAGGCTCTACATTTGGTTTTACACTGAGGCAGAACGTAGTGAAGGATTCACCCATGGGCGACTATACACTTGCGCTTGAACGCTCGGTAGCAGCAAGAAGCAAGTATCATGAGTCATTCCGCGCGCCTGAAGCAAAGGTGCTTGTTGTCGATGATACCGAGATGAATCTGATAGTTTTCAGGAATCTGCTCAAAAAGACGGATATCAAGATAGATTCGGCATTAAGCGGAGATATCGCTGTACAGCTCGCGCGCAGCTGCAGATATGATATCATATTCCTCGATCACAGAATGCCGAATAAGGACGGTATAGAAACTCTTGCTGAGATACGCACGGACGACAAGGGGCTGAATCGTGATACTCCCGCGGTATGTCTTACCGCAAACGCTGTCTCCGGTGTACGTGAGAAATACATAGCTG
This sequence comes from uncultured Clostridia bacterium, assembly GCA_946617595.1. GTDB lineage: Bacteria > Bacillota > Clostridia > Oscillospirales > Ruminococcaceae > Ruminiclostridium_E. Next base: position 13,845 of record CAMOKN010000017.1, on the reverse strand, counting down.
CCGGATTTGTGGAATATCTGACCAAGCCTATCGACCCTATGCGGCTTGAAGCCATGACGGTCGGACTTCTGCGGGACGAACTGATACTTCCGCCGTCTGACGATGCTCATACTCAGCCCGAAAGCCCCGCTGACCGTGAGGAACTTCTTGACATTTACCTGAATAATATAGATCCCATGTCAGAAACGATAGAGGACCTTTACAGAAACGAAGACTGGGAGAACTACACTATAAAAGTTCATGCGCTGAAAAGCACATCAAGGCTTGTGGGCGAAGAAAAGCTGGGTGCACTTGCGGAGGAGCTTGAAAAAGCCGGCGACAGCAGGAATATAAAGCTTATCCGAGAAAAGACCTCCGAGCTGCTTGAAATGTACAGAGGTTTGAAGCGCAAATACGGGCGAGATGAGACAGCGTCCGCGCCGACTGACAGCAGCCTTCCCGAAGCGACGGAGGAGTTACTGTCCGACATTTATGTGAAAATACACAATGCAGCCGAGAATTATGATTATGACACGCTTTGTGATATTCTGGACGAGCTTGACAAATATCGTATTCCCGAGTCTCACAGCCGGAAGATCGCAGATATACGGGCTGCTGCCGACAGCGTTGACTGGGGTGCGCTGAAGACTGTCTCGGAGTAATACCGTACAAATATGCAAAAATGCCGCTCATACCTGATCTTGTTCATGATCAAAGTATGAGCGGCATATTATTCAATGTCTTATCTGTGTCTTCCACCGCCGCCGTGGCGTCCTCCGCTGTGCGAATGGTGTGTAGAACTGTGGTGAGAAGATCTGCCTCCGCTGCTGTGACTTCCGCTTGAGGTGCTTCTCGGAGAGTAGGTACGGGTAGTGATGTTTCCTACAAAAGTATCTTTCCTGACATCGAAATAAATGGAGTTTTCAAGAATATACTTTTTGGTATCGGGCTTTTCAAGCTTGTATTGAGAAGAAAAGTACGCAAATACGCTGACAGAGACGATAAGAGCTGCGAATCCCGTAAAGAACAGGACTCGTATAAAAGAGCCGGCGAAGTCGAATATATCTATTTCGCGGCCGAGAAATTCCTGCTGATGATTAGCTTTTCCTTTTTCGTAGAAATACTCGGCGCGGCTTATGAACGAATATGCGGCAGATGTGAATTTTCCGTCCACCATATCGTCCCAGATATAGTCAAATATCTGCTCTATGCGGTAATCGCTGTAATAGTTTATGCACACGCCGCTTGTGGAGATATAATCGTACTTTGTGTCGCAGTTTATAAGAAACAGTATTCCGTCCGTGTTTATGCCGCAGTATTTCTCGTAAAGGTCGTCGGAGTATTCAACAACGTGAGCATCTGTTTTAGGCGAACCTATATCATCGGTAGATGCTATTATTATGCTGAATCCCATTTTCTCAGCTGCTTCGGTCGCTCTTGCAAGCAGCGCAGGTTCATCATTATCGGATATGACATCTGCATCGTCGATTATGTATGCTGCCGGCGAATTGTCTGCGGAAACCGGAATACTTACAAATACCGCGCAAAGCAGCACAGATATAAAAACACATATTATACGCTTCATACGCTAAACTCCAATAAATGTAAGCAGTGCCGCGATAATTATTGCCGCCGCAAAAGGGATACCGAATGCGAAAAGCGCGAGCTTTCCCTTATTGATAGGCAGGATACCGCCGAATTTTCCGGTCTGTCCGTTCATTGCGAAATAATACATCTTGTCCTTGTACGGATACGTCAGAAACCACATCGGCAGCATCACGTTCTGCCAGTTAATATTCGTTATTCTGAAATCTTCTGATGTGACATTTACGCGGGAATAACCGTTTATAGAATTTCTGAAGACTTCCTTTGCTGAGCTGCGGACGCGGTAATTTATCCTGTCATAGACCTGATCCTTTGAGACATCATACCTCAGTGCGCTGTGTCCCGAAAGATAAGACATATCGAAATCCACCAGTTCACGGTAATCGAACGGTTCAATGCTGTCCATAAGCGCGTCCTCCGCCTTTGATGAACCGTCTGCGGGGACTCCCTGATAGATAATGCTGCCCTCTCTGTCTGCGATGCTCTTTGATTCTGTCTTTATTATGTAGTCGCCGCTTCTTGTTGAACCGATCGTTTTGAAACATTCGGCGGTCATCTTTCCCTCAACGCAGGTGTCCGCAAGCCAGAACGGTATATAGATCCCCTGTATCTTTGAAATATGCTCTGAACTGCCGAAACCTTTTGCAAGGAAGAATTTCTTCGCTTTTGTCCATTTGTTGAATCCCATTATCGCTTCTCCGCGGGACTGCTTGAACGGTATGATCTTATCCGGACGGAATTCTCCGGATATTCGTCCCGAAAGCACTACCGGACTGTGGCAGTAAACACATTCGGCAGAAGCGTCAAGCTCAGAATCGGTTATTATAGCGGCTCCGCAGCCCGGGCAGGTGTAGAGCCTGTTCTCTTCTCCGAACCGACGCTGTTTTTCATCGATCCCTGCCTGTTCGGGCGTCATATCGCTGACGCTTCCTTCCAGCGGACCGTCAAGCTGAGACTGCTGAAAATGCGAACCGCAGTACGGGCATGAAAAATCCTGCGATTCTGTTGTATATGAGAGCGGCGCACCGCATGAAGGACATTTATATGCAACTATGCCGTTATCCATTTTGTCCTCCTCAGTCGATAAGATTACGTTTGGTTATCTCTTTGTAGAAGCTGAAATTCACTTTTTTCAGCATATCTATTATAGCGGATTCTATGTCGTGTTCAAGTCCGATGCTTTTTATTTTGCGGTCAACAGCCGTTTCACCTTTCGGAGAGCGGGGGATCTTTCTTGCTCTGTACGGGCGGTAGATGATGCCGGACTCTATCTCATAGACCGTTCCGGATATCTCGTTGTCGATATCTATTATGTTTGCAAGACCGGTCGGGATCGCAGAGAATATCTCTGCGAACATGAAGCTTGCAACGCAGATCGCCTTTATCACATCATCATGAATGAATGTACGGCGGTTGATATGCAGATTTATTATGTACTGTTCGAGCGATGTATAATAATGGCCTCTGCCGAATGAGAGTGTTATCATTGCTGCACCCGAAAGGTATGCGCTTACTGCGTCATTCACGCCGGTGAGCATGGTATTCAGCGGACAGATATCTATGGGGATCGAGAGGTTCTGTCTGCACCATTTCAGCAGATTTTCAATGTTTTCGCCGCTGCTGTCCAGCAGTCCGGTAAGGCGTATGACAGAAACTCTGCGTATGAAGGTGAATCTGCGCACATAGGTCAGAAGAGCGTGCGCACTGTATTCGTCGGCATTTATTTCAAGTATTACCTGCTGATCTTCGGGGAGACGCTCTATGCGTGCCGCAAGTCTCAGCGGAACTGTGACGTATGCAAAGCGTATTCCCATACAATACCCGAAGTCATAAGAATTTTCTATGCGCAGTATGTATCTTTCCGAAAAATCCTCAAGAGCCATTTTTATGGCTGTGTCGGTGTTTATTTCGAGGTAGTCCGCTCCGCACGTAAAAATTGATTTTGCGTATATTCTGAGTGTATCGCCCGAAATATGTTCACCGTCATATTTAAGATGGGCGAGAGTGTTGTCTGTGATAACGGTCTTCAAAGATGATTCTCCTTTATTGGCTGACGATCGGCACGGATATGCTGAAAGCACCGCTGCCGCGGTAATACCATTATATCATAGTGTGAATTATATTTCAAGTTTTTTGTCAAAGAAATATTTTCTGATAAAATTGGAAGATAATTATTCAGCGTTTATTGCAATTTCCGGTGATATGTGATATAATATCAGCAGTTGGCACCGGGCTTATTATTTTACAGGGAAATATATGAAGAAAAAGATATTTGCGCTGATCACAGCGGCATTACTTATCACTGCGGGCGGCTGTTCGGGTAAGGCTGTCGGTTCGGAGATAAAAATACCGATACTTGACGGAGATTCATCAAAAAGCTATAAGACTGCTGAAGCCTCATACCATGATCTTTCGCAGAATATGACCATGGCAGGTAATGTTGAATACGCTTTTGCAGATGTTCTTTCTATAGACTATGACACAAATGTTCTTGAATATAACGTAAAAAAAGGCGATCTTCTGAAAGCCGGAGACATAATTGCTGTGTTCTCATCGGCTGATATGACCTATGATTATCAGAATCAGAAGATACTTGCCGACAGTGCGTATTCAAGATATATATCGTCCGGTACTGAGGCTGCAAGAATAGAGTATGAGATCGAATCCGAACGGCTGAACATGATACAGTACAAGATAGACAGCTATACTATAAGAGCGCCGTATGACTGTATAGTAACATCTACAGAACGGCTCGAGACGGGAAATAATGTATCAGCCGGAACTCCTGTCTGCTCTGTTGCAAAGCCGGACGAAGTGTATGTAACGGTCGAACAGAACAAGGAGCGTTTTGCGCTTGGCACCCCTGTTCAGTTGAAATTCGGCTCAAACGATACTTTTACCGGAAGGGTGATAATGGAGGCTTCAAACGGTGCAGGACGCGGCAGTGTCAACGGCAAGGTCCTCATAGCGTTCGATGAAGGCGAACTTGATCGCGCGACCGGGTCTGTCGGAAATCTCGTTTCTGCCGGCTGGGCTACCGTTATTGTAAAGGTCTATAACAAGCATAACGCCTTGTGTATCCCGAAGGACGCCGTGATGCTGTATTCGGGCGCAACATACTGCTACTATGCCAATGACGGGACTCGTACACGTATCCCGATTGAGGTCGGGGATACGGTCGATGATCTTACCATAGTGCTGAGCGGACTTGCCGAGGGTGATATAGTTTCGTACTGACAATACATTAATTTTCGTCAAAACCAACAAAAACAGGGCATTATTCTCCGTTTCACAAAAGTTACACTTCCCATAAAATCGGCAACAAAGCAGTTAGCGCAGTCGAACTATACAAAAAATCGGATCAACCGCTTGATTTTATTGTGCGCCTTTGTTATAATATTGATAACGGCAGAAGTGCCGAAACCAATCAAGGAGGAATTTACCAATGGCTTATAAAATCACAGCAGAAGAGTGCATCGCTTGCGGCGCATGTGCAGACGGATGCCCCGTTGAGGCTATTTCGGCAGGAGACGCTTATTCTATCGATCCTTCAAAGTGCATAGATTGCGGCGCTTGTGCAGACGCATGTCCTGTAGGAGCTCCCAAGAGCGAATAATCAGAATTGAACATAAGCCACAGCTCGTCTGTGGCTTTTTTTCTTTTCAGAATGTCGCTGCACTCAGTATCGGTGAATGGAATCCCCATCTCCCGTATTCCTGAAAGTCCAACAGCTTCGCAGCTAAACCCGTCAGACATTGCATTTAAACCAAAAACCTGCTCTCTTCAAAATGCTGAGAGCAGGTCTTATTTTCAGCTTCTTTTCATAATTTCAAGACACATTCTGCCGTTGTGATACGGACATTTCCACGGATCAACAGTGGGCTTTGCGGTATCGGGCTTGCCGTTTTCAAGTATCTGCGAATACCATTCGCCGCCCTCGCGCTTGTCGATGATCTCATTGCGGATATTGCTCCACAACGCCTCAGAGATGTCAAGATAACGCTTCTCACCGTATTTCTGATACGCGTTGAGGAATCCCACAACTCCTTCTGCCTGAACCCACCAGATATGCATTTTGCTGATCTTGTCGTTTTCACGCTCATTATTGAGTGCGCAGTGCTCAAATGCAATATCCGCGATATTCTTTACAACCGCCTCGTTCATTGCTCTTACCTTTGCAGTAAGCTCATCATCTCCGATGACCTCACACGCCCTGTCGATAAGCCATGTAGCCTCGATATCATGACCGTATGAATGTATATCTCCGATGACGTTCAGCTCGCGGTCGAAAAATACAAGAAGCCGGTGCTCAGGTTCATAATAAATCTTGTCGAGGAAAATATTTATCTGGAATTTCAGTCTGTTCAGCACTCTCTCATCGCTGCTGACGCGGTAAAGCTCTGTGTAAGCTTCAAGAAGATGCAGTGTGGTATTCATGGTCTTGTCTGCCATAAGACCGTTTTCTGAAAGCGCGTCATTCGGTATGAGCTTCCAGTCTGCGGACATAGCTTCGAGATATGCTATATCATCGGTGCAGTTCTTTTCAACAGTCTCGAATATTTCAAGTGCCAGCTTCAGCGCGTTTGCATCATGAGAAGCATCGTAGTAGCTTGCCAGAGCGTATATGAAGAATGCCTGACAGTAGGTATGCTTCATGCTGTCGCTTACGGTCCCGTCGCAGTTCATCAGCCAGTAAACACCGCCGTTTACCGGATCTACGCAGTATTTTCTCATAAACTCATAGCAGTGGGTAGCGTTTTCGAGGCAGTGGCTGTCTCCGAGAACGAGGTAGCAGTTTGAATAGAACCATAGTATTCTCGAATGGAGTATCACGCCTTTTTCGGCATTTTTATCGAGTTTCAGGTCATGATCCATAAATCCGTAGAATCCGCCGTTCTTATCATCGCGGAGCTTATCCCAGAACGGGATTATATGCTCTGTGAGTTCTTTTCTTGTTTCACTGACTAACATCATAGGACAATTCTCTTTTCTTTAAAATTCACTTATCCCTCACCATAAGGCAAGGGATAATCTGTTTATTGAAATAATGCAGAAACGTTAGGGCTTAAATGCGAAGCGACCGATCCCGAGCGGTTCTTATTCGTCTGTAGTGGACTGTTCAGGCTGTTCCTGAGGCTGCTCCTGAACAGGGTTTCCGCTGAGAGCTGTCGGAGCCTTTTTCTCCTTTGACTTTTTGGGAGCTGTCCTGCGAAAAGTACCGGAGGGCATATCGGGACGCATTACCTGCACTCTCTTGGGAGGCTGTCTGTTCGGGGCGAGTCTTGCTGTGAGTATAGCGCGGACGGTATCCTCTCTGATAGCGGCTACCATTTCATCGAACATTGCGAATCCTTCAAAGCGGTATTCTACAACAGGATCCTTCTGACCCATTGAACGCAGATAGATACCATGTTTGAGCTCGTCCATAGCGTCAATGTGATCCATCCACTTTTCATCTACATTTCTGAGCAGGATAACACGTTCAAGCTCTCTCATCACTTCAGAAGAATATTCCATCTCCTTAGCTGCATAAATGGCTTCGGCACGCTCGACAAGCATTTCCGAGATATCCGTCTTCTTTATATTGTTCAGTTCATCTGCCGTATATACCAGATCGTCAGGCTGTGTGAGAACGCCGATATAATGCTCTCTCAGACCTGTTATATTCCAGTTGTCGGCGATATCGCCCTGGCAGAAGATATCCACATTTTCCTTGATGCTCTCGTCGATCATAGACTTGATGCTTGCGCTTATATCGTCGCCGTTGAGCACCTTTGCGCGCTGAGAATAGATCGTCATTCTCTGCTGTGACATAACATCGTCGAAGTCGAGGACATTCTTTCTTATCTGATAGTTGCGGCTTTCTATCTTTCTCTGTGAGGATTCGATAGTCTTTGTAAGGATACTGTTTTCGATCGGTATATCTTCTTCTATCTTCAGAGTCTCCATGATAGCCTGAACTCTTTCGCCGCCGAACAGACGCATAAGATCATCTTCGAGCGATACGAAGAAGCAGCTCTCGCCGGGATCTCCCTGACGTCCCGCACGTCCTCTGAGCTGGTTGTCGATACGTCTTGACTCATGGCGCTCGGTGCCGAGAATGAACAGACCGCCTGCATTGCGGACTTCTTCCGCCTCTGGGGCTATCTGCTTCTTATATTTTTCGTTGAGCTCCATATAAAGCTTTCTTGCGGAGAGTATCTCCTCGTTGTCAGTTTCGGCAAATCCTGTTGCTTCGACGATAAGCTCCTCCGGGATACCCTGTCTGCGCATATCGGCTTTTGCGAGATATTCGGCATTTCCTCCGAGCATGATATCAGTGCCTCGTCCTGCCATGTTAGTGGCAATAGTGACTGCACCCTTTTTGCCTGCCTGTGCAACGATCTCAGCTTCACGCTCGTGGTTCTTCGCATTGAGCACTTCATGCTTGATGCCGGTCTTTTTGAGCATCTTTGAAAGGACTTCCGACTTTTCTATGGATATAGTTCCGACCAGAACAGGCTGCCCCTTTTCGTGGCACTCCTTTATCTGTTCGATAGCGGCAGTGAACTTTCCGTGCTCGTTCTTATATACCTGATCCTGTCTGTCGATACGGATAACAGGCTTGTTTGTGGGGATCTCGATAACATCGAGATTGTAAATTCCTCTGAACTCGGTTTCTTCGGTCATAGCTGTACCGGTCATTCCGGAAAGCTTTGCATAAAGGCGGAAGAAGTTCTGGAAGGTTATCGTTGCGAGCGTCTTGCTCTCGTGCTTTACCTTTACGCCTTCCTTGGCTTCGATAGCCTGATGAAGACCCTCATTGAAACGGCGTCCGAACATCAGACGTCCGGTGAATTCGTCAACGATGACGATCTCACCGTCCTTTACGACATATTCAATATCAAGATGCATACAGCCGTGCGCCTTGATCGCCTGATTCACATGGTGCAGTATGGTCATGTTGTCAGGATCCATAAGGTTCTCGATACCGAAATACTTTTCAGCCTTCTTTACGCCGTTAGGCAGGAGAGTTGCGGTCTTTGCTTTTTCGTCGATGATATAATCGGCTTCATAATCGTCCTGTTCTTCCTTTGAATCGACCTCAACGACCTTCATTGATGTCAGAGTTCTTGCAAACTTGTCCGCTTTTTCATACAGATCGGTGGGCTTGTCACCTCTTCCGGAGATGATGAGCGGAGTTCTTGCCTCATCTATGAGTATGGAGTCCACCTCATCGACAATGGCATAGTTCATTTCACGCTGGACCTTATCCTGCTTGCGTATGCACATATTGTCACGGAGATAGTCAAATCCGTATTCATTATTGGTACCGTAGGTGATGTCGCAGTTATAAGCCTCGCGTCTCTGATCGTTCTGCTTGTCGTGGATAATAAGACCCACCGTGAGTCCGAGAAAGCGGTGTACACGTCCGATAAGCTCACTGTCGCGCTTTGCGAGGTAGTCATTTACGGTAACTACGTGTACACCTTTGCCGGTCAGCGCGTTCAGATATGACGGGAGTGCCGCAACGTAAGTCTTACCTTCACCTGTCTTCATTTCAGCGATACGTCCCTGATGCAGAACGATGCCGCCTATTACCTGAACGGGATAAGGCTTTATGCCGATAACGCGCCACATTGCTTCTCTGCATACCGCAAAAGCATCGGGAAGAATGTCGTCGAGAGTTTCGCCCTTTTCAAGACGTGCCTTCAGAACTGCTGTCTGTCCCTGGATCTCTTTGTCAGTCATTGCCTGATACATGGGCTCGCGGTCAAGGACCGACTGCTTGATCCCGTCTATTCTCTTTAATTCTTTTTCGGAATAGGTCCCGAAAAGCTTGCTGAAAAGCCCCATTTGATTATCTCCTTTTATTATTTTCAGATATTCCCATACATTATACTATAATTTTCCCTGTTTGTCAATGATTATTTGTTCAGCCTGTTTTTCTTCCGCAGAAAAGTCCGAATGAACAATAATCGCAGGCATTTTTTCCGGAGGGGCAGGCGCTTGCCATTCCCGCAGCTGCTTCTGCGGCTTTGGAGTTCACATACGAGCGGCAGTATGATCTTACCGCGCCGTATATTTCCGGCGTAAGCTCCACTGTCGAAATATAGCCTTTTCCGCGCTTTTTGCCGAATCTTTTTGTAAGATCTTCGGTTATCGCTTCAAGATCCTCCTTTTCCGGAGAATCTGAAAGGATAATACCGGACAGTGAGTGCTCTGACATATAGTTCTGCATACTTTTTATTGCCTTTTCGTCGGTGTCGCTTCCGTCAGAGCTTTCATAGCTTATATTTCCGAACGGCAGGTACATCGCTGATGACGGCACACAGGCATCTCCGCCGGTTTCGCATATTCCGAAAAGATAGAGCAGCATCTGGAGGTTTTCTCCGTTGTAGATGTCATCGAGTTTTATTTCCGGCTTTCCGTGCTTATAATCCACGACGCGGATATATTTTTTCCCGTCTTTCTCCATACTGTCGATACGGTCACATACCCCCGATATCGTCACATCACCGAAAGCAAAGCTCAGCTTCTGTTCAAGCGCCTCCGGATAGAATCCGCTCAGCGCTGTTTCGTCGCGTATCCTTACAGCCGCCTTTGAAGCGTATATTCCGAGTCTTTTCAGCAGATAAGAGAATCTCTCGGCACCGCCGAATCCGCCGCAGTAATTATCATTCTCAAATATCGCGGTGCTTTCCGAAACATGAGCGCTTATTTCGTCATCAGCCAAAGCTGTGAATTCCTCACGCCTTCCGCGGTAATCGCTCAGCAGTCTTTGCAGGCAGAAATGAACTACCGTCCCGACAAGCTGCACACTTATATCACGTTCTCCGTCCTCGCGCAGTCCGAGCCCATACTTGCAGAAGAATGCGAATTTGCACCTGTTTAGCTGTGTGAACGCGGTGGGGGAATAGCTTTTCAGCGCCATAAGCTGCGCCACCCGTTCTTTCTGTACTGTCTGCCGGTCGCGGTACTTATATTCACCCGATGCACTTTTCAGCATCTGACGGTAATCCTCACTCACCAGCTCCGACAGTGCCTTTCTTTCCGGCATACGTGAGCTGTCACTGTATATAGCAGCAAGATAACGCTCGGCGGACTTTTCAGTGCGGCAATAATGCTCTGTGCCGTAGTTATCGGCACCGTCAACGGTGATACAGTACTGTTTTGCAAGCTCAGTTAAAAATCCTGCCGGTTCAAGGTAACTCCCGCTGCTGCCGAGAAGAGGATATGTCAGATAAATACCGCGCTCAGGGATATTCATACAGCGGTAAATCGTGAAAAGCTCCTGAGAATAGCGTGAAAGTCTGTCCGCGCTCACAGGGATCCCCATAAGTGAGAGCTGTTCGCTTTCAGATGCGGTAAAGACCGATGAGATACTCTGTGAAGGCGGCATTACGCCCTGATTGCAGCCGCAGAGGAACAGATATTTTACTTTTCCGAAGCGGCTTCTGCCGGGATCTCCGACCGTCACTGCGTCCAGCACCTGCGGAGGCTTTGCGACAGTCTCTGCGGTGAAAATATCCGTTATTATATCAATATATTCCGACAGCGGCAGCGTGCAGCCGGACAGTGCCTTGTATGCAGACTCGAACACCGTCACGGTATCGTCCCATATACTGCTGTACTCTTCAAGTTTTGCGCGGTCAACGATTAGTCCGCCCTTTTCGTCGCGGTCGATTATGCACTTTCCGTAAACGGTCTTGTAAATGTCCATTCTGTCGCATATATGACTGCAAAGCGCTTTTGTCATTCCTGCACCGTCAGCGTTATCAACGGCGGATCTGAGTTCCTTCAGCGGTTCGATTATGCTTTCGCGCAGGGCTTCAAGCTCATCGTGATCTTCTATTTTTTCGGGGAACTCACGCAGCCAGTCGCGCCTGCGGATATCGTATTTTCTGCACAGCTTTTCAAGCTTGTCAGCCTGTATGTTGCTTATCACCTTGCCGTTTGAATGGCGTACAAATCCGCTTTTTACGTATCTCAGAATGTCCTCTGTCTCGAATGACAGGGCTTTCAGCGTATAGACTGCGAAACGCACGAAGGATTTTGTTATCAGCGGTTCGGGTATATCCGCAAAAGCCGGTATCTCGTATTTTTTCATTGCGCTTCCGAGGATCCGGACATACTCGTTTCCCGGAGCTATCACGGCGATATTGCGGCAGCGCTCTCCCCTATCCATGAGCGAACGTATTTCTGCGCATATCCAGTCGCATTCCTGCCACATATCCCGTGCTTCGATGATTTTCATGATCTCAGGATCGCGGAATTTCTCATGCATTACTGTGACCTGCTTTTCTCCGTCGCCTGCTATCTGACCGATAAGACGGCAGGCTGCTTCAAATTTTCTGTCTTTATTTTCGGGGTGATCGCAGGTGAGTGCTATTGTAACATTTGCGGCTTTTGCGAGCAGAGCGCGGATAAATCCGAGCTGATTTCCCGAAAAGCTGTCAAACTCGTCGAAGAACACATCGCAGCCGTCAAAGATATCGGTCTGAAGGATTATCTCCGCTGCACGGCGTATATCGTCGAGCCTGTCATCGAAATTCTCTGTCAGTATCCTGTCATACGCAGAATAGATGACAGAAATGTCATTCAGCTTATCTGAAAGTGTATCGGAGGCGATATTTTCGGCAGCGAGCCTGCCACGCAGATCGGCAGGGGAGAGTCCGGCGCCTCTCATCTCACTTATCATTCCCAGCGCGAATGACGTGAACCCTTGTTTTGCCGCCTGTCTGCGGTAATAGATCAGTTCACCGTTTGCGGTACATTCTTCCAGTGCGCGCTTCATAACTATATGTTTGGCGATGTCGTCTGCGTATTCTTTGGATTCGCCATGCAGGTGAAGTATCTTCTGTGCCTCTCTTGAGAACATCGTTACCCTGCAGTTCCTCGAAAACTTGTGAGGAACTGTCTTGTATATGAGCTTCTCGGCCTCGAACGAGAACTGATCGGGTACAAAAAGAACGGCTTTTCTGCCGTCCTTTGCAGATCCTGCTGCGCGTTTAAGAAGCTCGGTGGATTTTCCGGTCCCGGCTTCTCCGCATATAAAGTTGAGCATATATGTTCCTCATTTCTGTTCGGAGTCTGGCCGCTGTGCTTGAGATGCGTCGGAGGGAGAGAGAACCTCATTTCCGCGAACTCCCTTACCTCTCCTTTCTGAAAGGCGGATAGCCTCGCGGTTAAACCTGAAATTCTGTGCGAATTTCCGAAAAATATCAGGCGTTAGTGTCGAGCATTGAAAGAGTTTCTGAGCTGTCATACAGTCCGGCATAAGCAAAACGCTCACGGAAGAACTCGAAAACTGCCATTTTTGTCATTGCTTCTTCACTCATGCGCTCTTCCTCTTCTTCGATACCGACTTCTCCCATAAACTCTTTTTTGAGATCACGGAGTCCGCTTGACTGTGTCTTCAGAGAATCTATCGTTTCGTAAGCCTTCTGTATGAAGCTGCTCTCCGTGCGGTCGGTCTTGTGTATAAGGAGCGCATCGGAGGTCCCCAACGCGTCGCCTGTAAGACCGGTCATTTCCTCAAATACGCCTGCGTATGCCGCAAAATCTTTCTTTATGGATTCGTTTATCGTTTTTTCGGGGGAATTTGCCTTCTCGTCATAGCTGTAAGGATCTACAAGCTTGTCGATCATTCCCTGAACTTTTTCGAGCTTTTTTTCAATAGCCGATGCCGTTACCGGATCACCCGCCGGATCCACAGCAGTTCCGTTTCTGTGCGCTTCTTCGAGCATAGATGTGAGATTCGTCTTTTCTTCCTCGAACGCGGAGAAGATCTTTATATCAGCTTCTTCGCGCTTTATCGCCTGCTGAACACGTCCCTGCATCTGAAAATAAGCGTTCAGCGCAAGCTCTGTCTTATCCTGATCCGACAGCTCGCTCAGACCTTGAATAAGATCGTGATTTTCGCGTTTGAACACCTCGGTCAGTTTTTTTGAGAATGCGTCGTTGTCTCTTCCGGAAAAGATCTCGGTAGTCTCATCACCTGCGTTCAGAAATTTAGTCTGTTCTTCCTTGCTGTCCGCCGACTTCGGAACTGCGGACTGCTGCGGGTTTGTGTGAACTGCGGTATCGGGTCTGCTGAAACTGGCAGTAATGTTCATAAAATATATCCTTTCCATGTTTTGGGCATAAACTTCCGTTTAGGGTACCTCTAAAAACTGCTTTGAAAAGAGAAAATGAGATAGTTGCACCGAGAGCAAGAAAAGTCTCCGAAAGCTTGCTGGCGCAAGGTGAGGAGACTTGACGCAGCTATCGGTGCAAGTA